>JBFLZW010000026.1 GCA_040755755.1 bacterium
GATTTGTCAGGCGCTGGCAGGAGATAGCTTTTGGAAGCGAGACTGATAAGGACACCCAGGACGATGCCGGCAAAGGCACTCAGGACGACACTGATAAAGCCAATCAGGATCAGATACCCGCCCTGCTCAGAGAGCATGGTGTGTATGTGATCACCGGGGGGCTGGGCGGGCTTGGGCTCATCTTTGCCCGATATCTGGCCAGACAGGTGAGAGCAAAGCTTGTTCTGGCAGGCCGCTCAGATCTGGGCACCAGGGGGCAGGATAAGATTACCGGGCTGGAATCCCTGGGGGCTGAGGTAGTCTATGTCCAAGCAGATATAGCCAGCAAAGAGCAGGCACAGGAGCTTATAGCCAAAGCCAGGCAGCGATTTGGCAGGATACACGGAGTAATACACAGTGCCGGGGTAGTCAGGGATGCGCTCTTGTCCAAAAAAACACCGGAGGATATGGAACAGGTCCTGGCTCCCAAGGTGTATGGCACCCTGTATCTGGACGATGCCACCCGTGATGAGCAGCTTGACTTTTTTGTCCTGTTCTCATCGCTTGCGGCTGCAATTGGCAATGTCGGGCAGGCGGATTATGCCTATGCCAACAGCTTCATGGATAATTTTGCCGCCTGGCGGGAAGGGCTGCGCGCCAGGCATGAGCGCTCTGGCAAGAGCATCTCCATCAACTGGCCGCTGTGGCAGGAAGGCGGCATGAGGATGGATGAGCAGACCAAAATCCTGTTCAGCAGGACTATGGGCCTTAAGGCACTTGAGACCGAAGACGGGTTATCTGCTTTTGCCCGGTGTATGGCCCTTGAAGAAAGCCAGGTTCTGGTCATCGAGGGTGAGAAGGGAAAAATCAGGCGGGCGCTTGGCATGGCGGCAGGCTCCGGGAATGAGTTTGCTGGGCCTTCAATGCCGGAGGCTCAAGCCGGTAAGGCCAGGGCAGAGAAGGCCAGAGTGGAAGGAGAGAGTCTTAGAGTAGATCAGGGACTCAGGCCGGATGAGCAGGAGTTCAGGCCAGATGAGCAGGGGATCAGGATAGATGAGCAGGAGTTGTGCCAGAGGATTCAAAAGGACCTGCTGAAGGCGGTCTCGGAGACTCTCAAGATCAGGGAAAAGGACCTTGACCCGGATGAGGATCTGAGCGGGTATGGATTTGATTCCCTCAGCTTCACCGAGTTTGCCAACCGGATAAATGAAAAATACGGCCTCGAGCTTACACCGGCTATTTTCTTCGAGTACCCTTCCATTGGTTCATTCGCTCAATACCTGAGCCGGGAACAGAGAGACAGGCTCATTTCCTTCTATCAGGATAGTGTAAAGATGACCAGGCAACCCGCACTGAAGGCGAGCGGGCAACCTGTAGTGGATGAGCCAGTAGAGGAGGCTTTTGAGGATACTTTTGAGGAGATCAGGCTCAAGTCCCGGTTCCTCCAGAGCTTGAGCCCTGAAAGGTCGCAGGCAGATGGAGCCAATCAGTATTCCAGTGCCAGCAGCGAGCCGATAGCCATCATTGGCATGGCCGGGATGATGCCCCAGTCAGAGGACCTTGATATTTTCTGGAAGCACCTGGAAGAGGGGAAGGACCTTATCACGGAAATTCCACCAGACAGATGGGATTGGCGTACCTACTTTGGTGATCCGGCCAGGGAAGAGAATAAGACAACCATTAAGTGGGGCGGATTCATGAAAGAGGTGGATAAATTCGATGCCGCCTTCTTTGGCATATCGCCCCGTGAAGCAGAGCTGATGGACCCCCAGCAGAGGATTTTCCTGCAAACAGTATGGAAAACCATCGAGGATGCAGGCTATAAGCCCTCCGATTTATCCGGCACCAGAACCGGACTGTTTGTCGGGGTGGCCAGCTCGGATTACCAGGATATATTAAGATCGCAGGGTATCAGTATAGAAGCCTATGTCTCAACCGGCATGTCCCACTCGATCCTGGCCAACCGCATCTCTTTCCTTCTCAATCTGCATGGGCCGAGTGAGCCGATTGACACTGCCTGCTCAAGCTCCCTGGTGGCTATCCACCGGGCAGTGGAGACCATTCGCACAGGGGGCTGTGAGATGGCCATAGCGGGTGGAGTCAATGTCATCCTGAGCCCTGCCCTCTATATTTCCTTCAGCAAAGCAGGCATGCTGTGTGAGGATGGCCGGTGCAAGACATTCGACAAGCGGGCCAATGGCTATGTCAGGGGTGAAGGGGCAGGAGCCATCCTGCTCAAGCCCCTGAGCAGAGCACTGGCGGATAACGATCACATCTATGCCCTGATCAGAGCCACAGCGGAAAATCATGGCGGCCATGCAACATCCCTGACTGCCCCCAATCCCAATGCTCAGGCACAACTGCTGGTCAGTGCATACGAGAAGGCACAGATCGATCCTGCCACAGTCAGCTATATCGAAACCCACGGGA
This sequence comes from bacterium, assembly GCA_040755755.1. Classification (NCBI taxonomy): domain Bacteria; species bacterium. Next base: position 2,410 of record JBFLZW010000026.1, read on the forward strand.
CAGGAACCAGTCTGGGTGATCCGATCGAGATCAACGGCTTGAAGAAAGCCTTCGAGGAGCTGTATA
>JBFLZW010000027.1 GCA_040755755.1 bacterium
TGAGGTTTCCACCCTATTCACAATCTCAACAACTAATTTCACTTGTTAACTATTTTATAAATTTATAATTTGGGGGTGGGGGAATTTTCGGCTGTCACGGTGGGGGAATTTTCGATTGACATTACCATTCTTCCGAGAGTTGGCTTAATCTAACGATTTTTTCCTTCAGTTTGAATAGCTCGACCAGTACCGTTTCACAGATAAAAAAGGGCTGTTCATGTTTTAGCAATACTTCTGCCATACTTGATCCGGTTCGTAAAAGTGCCGAGAAAAGAATGTTAGTATCTACAACCACAGGGCTGATTTCTGGCAACTACTTCACCTCTACCGCTTTCTGCACACTTTTCCATACCTCCTGGTTCACATCCTTCGTCAGTGCAGCAGCCTGCTCATCACTTAACTTACTTCTTTTTCTTATTGACTCCAGTTCTATATAATCCAAGAGTCTTGAGAGGGTTTCCCTATCAATAAGGTCCCCACTGAGCCGTATGACAATTTCCTTTCCTTCATATCCTATCTTATACAAATTTCTCACCTCACGATAAATTATCAATTTATTGATTTCAAGCTATCTATTGATACTTAAATAGTATAGCTCAGATCGAATTATAATGCAAAATACATTGGCTGTACACAGATGTTCCTCGTTTTCGCTTTCTCAATGAGGAGGGTGAAAATAACCATCACCCCCAAGCAGTAACGCCCCTCACCCCAGCCCTCTCCCCAAAGGGCATAGGTGTTAAGCTAAGACAGCTTTTCCTATCCCCTCCTTGGTGGAGGAGCTTTAGTGATGAGGCTTTCACGACGATCACCCCCCACCCAGCCTCCCCTGCCACAGGGGCTCCCTGAACCTCAAGGGGGAGGAGATTTTTAGGCTATTTCCAATAGGGACAGGCTATCCCAGCCATAGGGGAAACGTTAGCTTAACACCTATGCCCCAAAGGGGCGAGGGGGAAAAACGCAGCCCGAATTCAATATATATATATATTATATATGGACGAGAGCTCCACCATTAAGCAAAAGGCCAGTCTTAATCCATTCCTTAATAGCGTTGCCCTCAAGGGGGAGGAGTATATATTTGGATGCATCTGAACATCTGTACGTCACTTCTTGAGATTTTGAGCTGTTTTTGGTATTCTATAATTGGATGAAAGACCGAGTCGACCATGCGATATATGGCAATGCCTGGCTAGCCCAAATTGTACCATCATACAGGCAAACATATCATAACCGCCAGCTAAATAAGGAGAACCCCTCTATGGAGTTTACTATCGAAAACATGCCCGATGATCTTTACAAGCTGTTGAAATTAGTTGCCAACAAGGATGCAAAATCTATCGATGAAGTGGCTATTGAAGCCATCAAAAATCATTGTGAGGAGCGGGAAATCGCTTACCGCAAAGAGATGCTTCACTTTGACCGGGACCGGGGCTATCAGCAGAAGAACCAGTAATAGCCTGGTTTCTGACCACTGGCTTCTCACGTCCTAATTTTTCACCCTCAACAAATAGGCCCTGCTGCGCTCCTGCCGGTTATTGGTGACCCAGAGGTAATATGGGCCGCGTCCCAGTCCTTGTGTATTGGCTCGAAACCGGATTTGGGTGTCCGAGATATGCAGGATTTCCTGCTTGACCCTGGTAGCCCTGGCATAATCGGAGAGGTTGCCGATTTCCACCAGGCTGGCGGGATAAATCCGGGTGGAGCTCATGGCAAATCCATCGAACCAGATGCACTGCTTGACGGGCAGTTGTTCGGAGCGCCAGTTCTGGCAGTTGGTGGTGCCAAGCTCCAGAGGGCCGAAGACCAGCTTCCGGGCTTTCTCGTGGTAGCATTTGCTCCAGGGAAATTGCTGAGGGGCCTTGTCATATTCATCGTAAATTTCGCATTCCTCTCCATCCAGCCAGAATTTCAAGTTGAGCCCCGCTCCGTTCTTTTTAGCCCATATCTCGATGCAATACCACCGCTCCAGAGCGATAGGGCCGGGCAGATGGGCAAATATCCGGGTCTCTCCCTGGATATCGTAGCGGGCCGGACCCTGCGTTACCGAAGGGTGGTCCCACATGCAGGGGTTCAGGTTGAAGAGGTTATGGACATAGAGCTGCTTCCAGCTATTGTCAGTCCATTGAAAGGCGGGACCGCTGTAGCGGACATAGTAGCGATAATAATATTGATCGGCATCCCTGGCCTCCCACCAGGTCAGGTTATAAAATTCTCCCTTGCCCGGACATTCCCTGGCATACTTCCAGTCTGTGGCTGTATAGTGAATATTGTTGCAGTAGCTCTGGTTTCCGAGAATAGCCATCCGGGAATCGAAAATTACGTCCTCGTCCCGTCTGGCAGCGGTAGGGGCCCAGCACTCCCAGTTGTCCCGGACCCAACAGTTTGCCTCCTTCTTCCATCCGGTTGTGTCCTCGAAACTTCCCTGAGATTCACTGAAATGAATCCAATTTCCACACGATTGCGCTGACAGCCTGCTGCCGGTCAGCGTCATCACCGTTCCGGTGAGGCTTTCGGCCTGAACGTTCCGGGGTGTAATGGATGAGATGACCGGCATGGTGCCATTCTGTTGAGATGGCCTCCGGGGAAAGACAGGGACCCGTATCCGTCCCCCGGAGAAGAGAGACAGCCAGCCAAAGAATCCGGCAGTATCGTTGTCGGCATCGCCGCTGCCAGCGGCAGCGCTGTCAGCAGCCGCGACGCTCATCCAGCTTTGTCTGAGCCGCATATCCGGGAAAAGAGCTGCTTCCTCTGCACCCGCAGCTATCCCAATAACACGTAAACCCTGCTCCTGACTGCCGTCGCCCTGCCTGTTCAAGAGGTAGAGTTTTCCTTCACCTGCCGCAAGATCGATGCAATCCCCGCCGCTTTCCGTATGCCCGATCAGGGCCGGGCGATCAGGGCAGGAGATGTCCAGGCATTGAACACCCTGTTCCCCCTGGGCCAGATACAGGATATCTTCCGCCGCCAGCATCCGGGTGACTTTTCCCACAGGGTAAGAGTCGATACGGGATATCCTCAGAGGGGAGGTAAGATCGTAAATTTCCAGGCTCTGCTCGTGTGAATTTGCCAGAAACAGGTGCGAGCCTGAAGCGGCAATGCCAAGCGGCCCCCTGTCCGTCATGACTTTGGCCAGTTCCTCAGGATTGTGGGCAAGACTTATGTCAACCAGCCAAAAACCTGCCTCAGATCCCGAAGGATCCGCAGATTCCCAAAGAACCGCTGCCAGCGCCGTCCCCTTGTTTTCCACGAGTGCCAGATCACCATAGTGAATTGTACTATTTCCCTTTTCCCTCCATTGTCCAACTATTCTCGGCGATTTAGAGTCCGAGATATCCAGCAGAGAGATACCCTTGAGCTTTTCGCTGACTATCAGAAGGTCAGGTTCCAGCAGGGCTATCCCCTGAATCGAAGAAAGCGGACAACAATTTTTCTCCTCAGTCTCTCCTTCCCCCCAAGGTCCGCCTTTCAGCGGCAGATCGAGCAGAACAGGCGCTCCAGGATTGGAAATATCCACCCTGCGAAGTTTTCCATCCACTGACCCCAGATAGGCATACTGCCCATGCATGGCAAGGCACAGGGCCGGAGCCAGACATGAGCCAAGAATAGTCGGCGCCTGCACACCATCCTCTTGTGCACCTGCCGGATCGAGTATGAAAAAATTTTGAGCACCGGCAGCGAAGAGATGAGTATTATGCCAGACTATCCGCCGGGTCCCGTCTTCCAGGGTAAGAGGACAGATTTGTATCCGCTCCAGGTAATCGGCAGGCATCCTGCCGACAGAAGGACGGGGAATTTTTATACTCTCTCGCTGCCCTGGCAGCCAGGAGAAAAGGGTGGCTGATGTACTTTCCTGTCTTGAAAGATAAAGGGGAAGAGCAAGAATCAAGAGAAAAAGCAGGCTCAAGATATTCCTTCCGAATCGTGACATAAAAAATTCACCCTCCTGAGTAGAATTTATGTCCTGCCTTCGGTGTAACTCCTCAGGCACAAAGGGGTAAGGAAGATAACCTGAGGAGTTATGATAGTTATACCTTTTCGGTATAATTTCTGCTTTGGACTTACCTGGAATAGAGGATAGTTATCATGAAATAAGAGCGAAGATACCAGAACAGGGAAAGGAAAAAGCGGTTGGATCATATCTTTGAAGGCCGAAAGGAGGTTTGCAAGATATGTTTACTGCTTATATCGATATTGATCCAACCGCTTTTTCAACAGGAGTACAGCAGCTTTCTGAAGGTACTGATATCAAACTGTTTCTAATGCTCTTCGCAATTGGGAAAATTCACGTTCCACAACAGTATAGACTTCCCTGATGATTCGAGTCCCGCCGAGGATCATAGCCGGCAGCATGACTATTGCCAAAATACACGTGAAAAAAGCCAGGATAAATAACTTCAGGATAAGGAGCATTCGCATGGTATTTATACCTCCTGGTAATTCCTATGTGCAATTCAGATGCCAAAAAAAATCCCGGCGATGAAAAACCGTGGAGCCAAATGTTCAGAGGATTTCACCGGGGGGCCGGGAAGGATAAACTGATCAATTTCTGGGCAACTGCTTGTTGAGGCTCCATGCTGCTTGTTGAGGCTCCATGCTGGAGGATGGAGTTGAGTAGTTACGTCAAAAGAAAGCTTGTCAAGAGGAGGTATTTGTTTTACAATCAGTTACCATTCGATCACGCATGGAGGAATATTCATGGGGAAAAATTTATTGCTCGTTAATCCCTGGATCTATGATTTTGCCGCCTATGACCTGTGGATCAAGCCGCTCGGATTACTTTATCTGGCCAGCCTGCTGCGGGAAAATGGATACCATATTACCTACCTTGACTGCCTGGATATTTCAGATCCTCTCATGCAGGACTATCTGGTCCGGAATCATATTCAGATAAAGAGGAAGTCGGATGGATCGGGTCAATTCCCCAAAACATTTCTGGAAAAACCTTACCCCTTGCGGAATGTTCCCCGCAGGTATGGCCGGTACGGGATAACCCTGGACATTTTCAACCAGCGGCTGCGCGAGGCACCTCGTCCTGAAGCGGTGCTTGTGACCTCGATGATGACCTACTGGTATCCTGGCGCAGCCAAGGTTATCGAGCTGGTGCGAAGCTACGACCCCCGGATTCCCATTCTGCTTGGCGGCAATCTGGTGACTCTCTGCCCGCAGACCGCCCATTCCCTGGGAGCGGATTTCTGCCTGCCTGGAGAAGGTGAAGAGGCGGTGTTAACGACCCTGCAGGGTCTCACCGGCCAGCCGATCCGCTATGAACCGGATCCGGAAAACCTCGACAGTTTGCCATATCCGGCCTTTGACCTGCAGAACAGAGTGGATTATGTCCTGCTGCAAACATCCAGGGGGTGTCCGTTCCGGTGTGTATATTGCGCTTCAGGCCTGGTATATCCGAAGTTTCGCCGCAGATCTGCGGCCAGCGTAGTCCGGGAAATCGAAGATTCACTGCGAAAGTACCGCATCCGTCACTTCGTTTTTTCCGATGACGCTCTCTGCTCTGGAGCCGGGGAGCATCTCATCCCCATTCTGCGGTCCGTGGAAGCCAAAGGGATACGAGGATACTTTCATACACCCAATGCTCTCCATGCGCGGGAGATCACGGATGATCTGGCCCGACTGCTCTACCGGACCGGATTTCAGACACTTCGCCTGGGTTTTGAAACCTCTGATCCCATCCGGCAAAAGCTCACCGGGGGAAAGGTAAATAATGAACAATTTCAGCAGGCTATAGGAAATTTGCGTACGGCGGGTTTTTCTCGTGCTCAGATCGGCGTCTATATCCTGGCTGGCCTGCCAGGCCAGACTATTGAGGAAGTAGAAGAATCGGTCGATTTTGTCTTCAAAACCGGTGCTTATCCGATTTTGACCGAATTTTCACCTATTCCGGGGACTCCCCTGTGGCCGCACTGTCTGGAGAGCTCTCCCTTCGACCTGTCTTCGGACCCCCTGGTGCATAACAACTCAATTCTCCCCTGCCAGAGCCCCCGGCTTTCGTGGGAAGATTATCTCCGGTTAAAACTCAGGATCCGCGCCAGGTGCGGTGCGGAAATCATCTAGGTCTTGCTGGGACCGCAGTTTCTCTTTGATTTTCGGGAGTATCTGCTTCTCGACATAGTCCAGCCGGAATGGCTTTTTCAGAATATACTGAACGTTCAATTGGCCAATAATGGATTGAGCATCCTCTTCCGAAGAGCCGGTGATAATAACCACCGCTGTCCGGGAATTGGACTTTCGGATTTCCTTGAGAACATCTTTTCCGGTCATGCCGCGGGGAAGCGAGAGATCCAGAAATACAATCTCCGGAGATCGAGTATGAAAAATGGACAGTGCCTCATGTCCATCCTCGGCCAGGTAAACCTCAAAACCCCTGTCTTCCAGGAGATACTTAAAAACATCCCGAATCGCCGGCTCGTCTTCAACAACCAAAAGCTTGTACATTATTCCTCTCATACCAAGGCCTGGTCTTTTGAAGTAATCGGTTCCCAATTATCAGTCTTTTTACTGACCACTGACCACTGGCCACTGACCACTTCCACTGACCTCAAGTTATTCATTATTAAATAATGGTCTTTGCTTGCAATCGTTCGGCAAATTGATAACCAGGGTAATCTCCCTGCCGGAGCCATCCTTCTCGATGGTAACTTCACTTCCGAAAGATTTCAGCAGGCGGATTCCGAGCGCAAAGTCCATCATGTCCGGTTCAGCACTGAGCAGGTCATGAAGCGGCCCGTCTATGAAGCTGAAATCAGTCGGGATAGCCTCAGACAGAGCATCTTTGGTCTGAACCCTCAGACAAAATCCCTCGTGGTCGTCGATCAGGATCGACACCGGGGATGATCCATCTTTGATCCTTCGGAAGTAGCGCAGGATGCCGAGCAGGGCGGATCGCAGACGTGCACTCTCCCCCAGGGATAAAGCCAGAGATACAGCCAGAGATGCAGATGGATCGGCAGCCTCTCTCCTTTCAACCTGAATCGGGAGCTGAGGGGCCTCCAGGCTCATCAGGAACATAACCTGGTTTATGACCTCCATCAGGGAAGTAGGAGAGAACCTGGTTTGGCCAAGATTGGAGAGCTCCCGGACATTATCCAGAGTTTTAGAGATCTTAAGGCACTGATCGATAATTTTTTCCATGGTGCTGGCTGGATTGAGGGGCTTCGAGGTCGGCTTTCGAACCTTGGTCATGGATATTTCTGCATTCAAGCTGATAATAGCGGCCCGGTTCCTGATCTCATGGGCCCACTCGCGGGTCAGTTGACCGATCAGCGAGAACCAGCTTTCCTGCCGTTGCACTGCCAGCAGCAATTCCTGCCCTCTCTTCCACGCCTGCCGCTCGATAGAGCGGCCAAGCTCCAGGCGAAGGATTTCAGGCTGGCAGGGTTTAACAAGGGGCTGACAGGAAAGGTTAGCCGGGATGAGGTTCTTGAGATGATCGGATTGGCCGGGAGATACCAGCGCATACGTCTTCAGGTGGGGAGAGCGTACTCTGGTGAGGGTCAAAAATTCCTCATCCTGATCGACCTGATCAAAGATAATGGCGGCAATACTGCTCTGGCCAGTCAGGATTTTCTCATACTCCTGAACTTCAGAAACAACATGGAAAAGGAAATCTTTTTTCAGCTCTGCCAGCCAGGAGAGTGCTTCCCTATCGGGGTTCACGATGACAATGGGATACGTCAAATAGTCGATTTCAGCACTATACATACATCACTTCCTTAACCCCCGCAGGCGTTGACCACAGTATAGATTGAATAGACGGGTAAGAGCAGGCAAGAGAAGCCGCTTCATACCGATTGAATTCCGATTGAATTCCGGGGCAGCTTCTTAGATCTCGTTTTCCCGGCTGATAATGCCCTTGACGATTTTTTTTAATTCTTCAATCCTGATAGACTTGCTTAAAAATTCAAAGGCACCCAGATATTTGGCCTGATCATAGTTATTTTTTCCGCCATAGGCAGTTATCACGATGACCTTTACTTCCGGGTGATTTTGCTCTATGCATTCCAGGAACTCGATACCATCCATCTGAGGCATCTTCAAATCTGTCAATACGAGATCAAAGGTCTGTCTTTGCAGGTGCTCTAAAGCCATTTTCCCATTTTCGGCTGTAGTTATCCTAAATCCCTCATCCTCCAGGATATCCCGTAATACATCTCGCATACCCGTATCATCATCAACCAATAAGATATGTTTCGGTTCCATCGTGTAATCCTCATGTTGTTGTGCAGGATTTCGTTTCAAGAAAACAGGAAGAATTCCGGCTTCTATATCTTCTTCCTTGCTTATGACCATAGTGGCCAGGTTATTATAATATTTATGAAGAGGTGTAGTTATTATATATGCATTTATCTTCAAAGTAAAGCATAAATTGTAAAATTAAAATTTGTTCAATTCAGATGAAAATAATCAGGATAATAGCGCTATCCTTTTTTCCCTTCAGCTTCTTTCCTGATCTGGCGGATTTTGTCACGAATTCGGGCGGCTTCTTCAAACTCCAGCCGGGAAGCGGCCTTTTTCATTTGCTGCTCCAATTGGGCCAGAAGCTCTTCCACCGGAGGCGGCTCAGCTCCATACGGAGCCTGTTTATCCTGGACTGAGGGCACGGTGGAGTAATCCCCGGCATAAGGAGTCTCCATCAAAGAGTCAATGGCCTTGCGGACTGATTCAGGGGTAATCCGGTTGGCCTGATTATATTCCATCTGCAACTGTCTGCGCCGGTTAGTTTCCTCGATTGCCGTACTCATGGAATTGGTTATCCGGTCTGCATACATGATCACCCGCCCCTGGACATGGCGGGCTGCCCGGCCTGCTGTCTGGATCAGGGAGACCGAAGAACGCAGGAACCCTTCCTTGTCCGCATCCAGAATGGCTACCAGCGAGACTTCCGGAATATCCAGTCCCTCCCGCAAAAGATTAATACCCACCAGGACATCAAACCGGTCCTGCCGCAGCTCACGGATCAGATTGGTCCTTTCTATGGTATCGATTTCAGAATGGAGATAGCGGACACGGACCCCAAGGTCCGTGTAATATTCGGTCAGGTCCTCGGCCATCCGCTTGGTCAGGGTCGTAACCAGAATTTTGTCCCCCTGCTGAACCGTCTTTCGGATCTCCTCCAGAAGGTCATCCACCTGACTGGTCGCCGGTCTCACTTCAACCTTCGGGTCCATCAGGCCGGTGGGCCGGATGACCTGCTCCACAACCAGCCCCTGGCTGACCGTCAGCTCGTATTCAGCCGGCGTGGCCGAAACATAGAGCACCTGGTGTACCCGTTCATTAAATTCCCGAAAGGTAAGGGGCCGGTTGTCGAAGGCGGAAGGCAGACGGAAGCCAAAATCGACCAGGCTCTTTTTCCGGGAGCGGTCTCCCGCCCACATGGCCCGCAGTTGCGGAATGGTTACGTGACTTTCATCGATGATGATCATACTGTCCTGCGGGAAATAATCCAGCAGGGTGTAGGGAGGCTCATTGGCCTGCCTGCCATCCATATGACGGGAGTAATTTTCAATCCCGTGGCAGTAGCCGATTTCCTGGAGCATTTCGAGATCGAAATTGGTCCGCTGATCGAGACGCTGGGCTTCGAGGAGTTTATCCTCCGCTTTCAGGACCGCCAGCCGCTCTTCCAGTTCCCGACTGATGCGCTCTATGGCCAGCTCCATTTTCTCCCTGGGCAGTACGTAGTGGCTGCCGGGATAGATATTGACCGAGTCAAGGCGACTGGTTACCCGTCCGGTCAAAGGGTCGATGAGGGATATGGTATCCAGTTCATCGCCGAAAAATTCGAGCCGCACCGCCGCTTCTTCCTCATAGCTGGGAAAGATTTCCACCGTATCTCCCCGCACCCGGAACGTGCCCCGGTGAAAGTCAATGTCATTGCGGCTATACTGCATATTGACCAGGTCCCGCAAAACCTCGTTTCTCCGCAGCCGGTGCCCCGGCTCAAGGGAAATGCGCATGTGCTGATACTCCTGCGGCGAGCCAAGGCCGTAGATGCAGGACACACTGGCCACCACAATGACATCCCGGCGCTCGAACAGGGACCGGGTGGCGGAGTGCCTCATCTTGTCGAGATTTTCATTGATGGAAGAATCCTTTTCGATATAGGTATCCGTCTGGGGAATGTAGGCTTCCGGCTGATAGTAATCATAGTAGCTGACAAAATACTCTACAGCGTTGGCTGGAAAGAATTTGCGAAATTCCAGGTAAAGCTGTGCAGCCAGTGTCTTGTTGTGGGAGATCACCAGCGTAGGTTTCTGGACCCTTTCAATAAGATTGGCCATGGTAAAGGTCTTGCCTGATCCCGTGACCCCCAGAAGAACCTGATGCTGTACTCCGTGAATAATATTTTCAGCCAGCTTTTCGATCGCTTTGGGCTGATCTCCCTGCGGCTGAAATTCGGAAGATAGGGAAAACCGTCTTTCCGTGCTTACTGTCATTCCACACATCTCAAGTCTCTGCCATGTCCATGAGGTGAACATGATCATGACTTGTCTCTGCTATGCCTATAGTGTATTGTTCTGATGTTCACTCTCCATGCTTATTGCATATCATAACTGATTATAGCATAACTATCTGGCAAGAGAAACAGTTCTTGCTTTGAGCCTTGCGATCGTGCCGGAAAAGAGCTGTCACACCGACCGGAGACTTACTCGTGAAATCCTGATTCCATATCCTCCAGGTCAAAGGCAGAGGGATCATAGCCTATTTTGAAGATTACATCCAGTTTCTCTTTCAGAATCTCTTCGAACATCTTCGCAAAAATCGTATCTTCCTCTTGCATGTGCTCCTGGACACTCATGACAGCTTGCGACATTTTTTTCTCCTCCGCTGGAAAGTTAACATTTCGCGACGCCGTGAACGAAATCCAATGCGCGCAGTAGCCTGATAATAGTAACAAGCGATTCTACCGGTATTATTGATGCAAAGTGTATACCAAAGAAGAGAGGAGTCAGGAGACAGAAGTCAGGAGACAGAAGTCAGGAGACAGAAGAGAGTGGTCAGTGGTCAGTGGCCAGTGGCCAGTAAGAACATGAGGTGCTTTTCTCTGTGTCTCTGTGGTGTCCTTTGTCTTTGTCTTTGTCTTTTTTGTATTCCTCCCGACTCCTGACTCCTGACTCCTGACTCCTCAACTTCAATTTCCTTCCCAATGAAAACCCCCCTTGGTGCCGAATAAAAAATATGAGCGCTATTATTTTACAAAAGCAAGCCGGCAGATTATCCAGAGCCCTATCCACCGCAAGCTATGATGAATCCAACTGTTTGTTATTGAGACAATGGCTGTATACAAAATGAACATAATTGAGAACAAATTTATTGCTTTGAACGGTTATTTGTGGCATACTGGGAAACTATGAAAAGACGAACAATAATCCTGGCCAACGACGAAATAGAATCATTAAAGAACCTCAAAGTCGCTCTCGAAAATCAGGGCTACATTGTTCTCCAGGCCAATGACGGGCCGGAGGCTATCGATCTTCACGAAAAGGAAAAACCGGATCTGGTTATCCTGGATCTTTCCCTGCCCAAGATTTCCGGTATTGATGCGCTGCGGATCATCAAGAAGAAGACACCCCGCCTGCCGGTCATGGTCGTGGCCAATCACGTTTCGACCAATTCAGCCATCGAAACCATGAAGCTGGGAGCCTATGACTACATTACCCAGCCTTTTGAGATTCCCAAGATGCTGGATATTATCAACACGGCTCTGGCTCTGGACACTGAGGCGGAAAGACGGATTGCCATCAATCCCGGCACCTTTGCTCATGGCTCATTCGAATCCGACACCATTATCGGCAATAGCCGGGAAATGCTTGAAATCTATAAAATGGTTGGTCAGGTAGCCCAGAGTGATGCCCCGGTCCTGATCCAGGGAGAAAGCGGAACAGGAAAGGAGTTGATCGCCCGCGCTATTTATCACCACAGCCTGAGGAGCGATAAGCAGTTTCTGGCCATAAATTGCGCAGCCATTCCTGAGCAATTATTGGAAAGTGAGCTGTTCGGTCATGAAAAAGGCTCATTTACCGGCGCTCTGAACAGAAAGATAGGAAAATTTGAGCAGTGCAACAGCGGGACAATCTTTCTCGATGAAATCGGTGACATGGCCCTCTCTGCCCAGAGCAAGGTCCTGCGGGTTTTGCAGGATCAGGTCTTCGAGCGGGTTGGCGGCCATGAGAGCATCAAGGTCGATGTCAGGGTGATCGCCGCTACCAACAAGAGCCTTGTCCAGGCTGTCAAGGAAGGGATATTCCGGGTGGACCTTTTCTACCGGCTCAAAGTCATTTCCTTCTACCTGCCCCCCCTGAGAGAGCGGCCCGAAGATATCGCTCTTTTGGCAGATTATTTCCTGCTCAAATACCGGCACAAACTCAAAAAAGAAATCAATGGCATCGCTCATTCCACCATGATGCTGCTGACCCAGTACCACTGGCCGGGAAACATCCGCGAGCTTGAGAACGTGATTCAATCAGCCATAGTTCTCTGCAAGGGCGATGTTGTCCTGCCGGAGCATCTCCCCATTGGCGAGATGATGGAAAAGAAAAAGCACCCCACAATCTGCATCGATCATGTGGATGACTATGCGGAAATGTTCGAGGATATGCTGACTCCGAGCATTGACCGGCTCATCGACCAGGGCGCGGACGATGTCGCCACCCGCCTGACCGATGGCCTTGAGCGGGCCATGATCAAACGCACCCTGGAAAAGGTAAACAATAACCAGGTCAAGGCATCCAAAGTGCTCGGCATCAGCCGCAACACCCTGCGAAGCAAGATGGAAAAATTCGGACTGTAGGGCTGGAATGCTGGTGGTATCTGCTGATTTAATCTCCCGACCGATGGTTAACTTTGCGGCCACCACGGAGGAGAGAGAGCATGCATCTGTAATATGTACCTCACTCTCTTTGAGGACACTTATTCTCCCCCGCCCCTTTGAGGCAGGTGTTAAGCTAAGCCGAATGGCACTTACCCACGCCAGGCTTGCACTCCTTGAAGGGCAGGGATTCTTCTCAGCATACAGTCCATCCTTTATCAACTGCGGCGGCAGGCCATTTGGGATTGGGATGGCACGATACTGCTTTGCCGGGCGTTACTATGCAAGGTTGCGCACTATGCCAGCAAAGCGGTCTTGTGCGCTGAGCACTCCAAAGTAGCTGCCGCTACGGCCTTAAATATCCGCCTAAAAGGACAATCAAGTCTGCACTCCCACCAGCAGATGTTCCCCCTCTTGTATGAAAGCCTCCATAACTCCCCTCCCCCTTGAGGTTCAGGGGCGGACAGGTTTATTATTCCCTCTTTTCATGAGAGAATTTACGAAAAGACACGAAGGGCACGAAGATAAAAGGATAAGAAGAGTAGAGCTTTTGATAAGTTGCCCAGGAAAGTGATCCGCCTGGACTTTAAAATGTTTGATCTCTTCGTGAGCTTCGTGCTCCTTCGTGCTCTTCGTGTCCTTAAAAATTAAAATAGTTTCTCGATTAGAGAAAGATATAAATAGAAGATGGGAGTCAGGAAGCGGTAATTCCCTGGTAAATGTGTCGATATAGTGGAGTGTCTCTTGAAGCGATGAGGCCTTTACGGGCTGAAGTAAGGCGGCGTCGAGCGGGGAGGTCAGGAAGCGGTATGCAATCGATCAAGGTGGAGAAGCTATCTGGATACAGCTATTGGATGCTTCTTCCAGATGGGTATGGAAAGGAGCAGGGGCCATGGCCGGTGATTCTCTTCCTTCATGGCGCAGGAGAGAGGGGGAACGATCTTGATCTGGTCAAAAAATATGGCCCTCCGAGAATTGCTGAGGAGTTTGAAAATTTCCCTTTTATCGTGATTGCCCCCCAGTGCCCACGGGGTGAAGTATGGGCGAACGACCAGCTCATAGCCCTCCTTGACGAAGCTATCGACCGGAATGAAATTGACAGGGACCGGATTTATTTGACCGGCATCAGTATGGGCGGTGCCGGAGTATGGAAGCTGGCTGCCGCGCATCCGGACCGGTTCGCGGCCATTGCTCCGATCTGTGGGTATAGTTACGATCCCAGCCAGGTATTGTCCCTGACGAAGACTCCGGTCTGGGTGTTTCATGGCGCCAAGGATGACGTGGTTCCGGTTGTTGAGTCAGAGCGCATAGTCAATGCACTGAGGAAAAATGGCGGGACTGTCAGGTTTACGGTATATCCTGATGTCGGACATGCAGAGGCCTGGGAGATAGCCTATAGTGACTGGAACCTCTATGACTGGTTCCTTCAGCATACCAGACATCACCTTGAATAGCCTGGTTAGAATCTGCTTATTTCTTTTTCACCAGATCCTTGATGGCTGGCGCATGAATGACCTTGCCGTGATAATCGAAGCGGGATCCGTGGCAGGGACAATCCCAGCTCTTCTCTGCACTGTTCCAGCTCACCACGCAGCCCGGATAAGTGCAGTTTGGTGAAAGTGCATGGATCCTGCCCTGATCGTCTTTGTATGCAGCCACCTTCGCTTCACCCGCCTGGATAAGTGCACCCTCTCCTCTGGCAAGATCCTCAAAGGACCGCCTGGCTGGAGGGATCAGGTGCCCTGCGGTGAGCTCCCTGGCCACGTTGAGATTCTCGATGATGAACTTTTTGGCCGAAGTCAGGGAAGTAAAACGGTTGGGATCGAAGAGCGATAACCAGGGATTGGGGCGTTTTAGGACCATATCGGAGAGGATCATGCCCGATACCGTGCCAAGCGTCATTCCCCAGCCGCCAAAGCCTGTGGCCACATACAGCCGTCTGGAAGCCAAGGTAAACAGCCCGATAAAGGGTACGCGGTCTGCTGGCATATTGTCCTGCGTGGACCATCGGTACTCAATGGACTCGATCATAAAGTGTTCTTTTGCATACTGCTCGATCCGCCGATAATGCTCCCTGGTATCCCCTCCCTGTCCGGTCTTGTGGCTTTCACCACCCACCAGAAGGTAACTCTCGCCTGAATCCGTGATGTGAGAGCGAATGGTGCGGTGCGGCTCCTGCGTGCTGATGAACATTCCTTCCAGCACCTGATTGCCTCTGGTGTGCATCCGCTGACTCCCCTGGCAACGCCGTCCGCATCGACAACGGCCACCCTGGCCCCGGCCTGCTTGAGAAGCACTGCCGCGGTCAGCCCGGCCATTTTCCAGCCCCAAGAATGGCTACATCCACCGATATGCTCCCCTCCAGGGCCGGATAGCAGGCTTCCCCGGCAGTGCCTATCCAGAGGGACTCCGGCCTGCCGGGCAGAGAGTGCGCCGAAGAACCAGCTTTTCCTTCTTGAAAAGAATTCATTGCAGCCTCCTTCCCTATTTCATGCTTATGAGTCATACCCACTATCCCGGCTTATAAACCGCTTACTCTGGAATATCGGCATTCGAAGGGAATCCCGCTCAGGGGAAGTGATTCGGTATTTGGTGGGGCAAAAAAGCAGCCCCACCCTACACTTAAGTAAAGATTAATTTCGCTACCGGACACTTTCTTTTCAATTCCTGTAATCAACCGCGAATGCACACGAATAGACGCTAATAAATTCTTTTGATTTGCCTTCATTATCGAGTCCTCTTTGTTCAGTTCGCGTTCATTCGCGTTCATTCGCGGTTGTTACCTCAAAAGTGTCCGGTAGAGAGAGATTAATAATGACTTATGGAGGTCAAAAAGCAGCTTCCGGTATATTCTCTTGGAGTATTTTTCCCTGTGCCAGCATTGATGTCATCACCTTTACTGCTTTCTGGGTGTGATGGTTCTTCGTTTTGTTTTGTGTAGGTTTTGCTGACGATACCACTCTGGGTCCAATCACTCTTAAATCCCTGAGCCTTAATAGTAGTACTGTCAGTTAAGATTATCGGGCCGGAATAGACCAATGAATTTTCGGTTGGATCACTGCCATCGGCAGTATACCGGATAGTAACTTCAGGGGTAGCACACGTAATCGTAACCTCGATCGAATCAGTAAAAACGGTGGTTCCAGGAGATATAACAGGGACAGCTACCTTGTCTTCCGGGTTATTATTGTCAGGGAGTAAAGAGAAACATCCTCCGGATGAAGAGAAATTGGCTATATGGTCCTTTAATTTTTCCACGTGCAGAGGGTAATATTTATCTTCCTGCCCGCCCTGTACAGTGAATGTTAACCAAACCAGGCAGCCGTTTGCTTCCTGCAAAATCCCGCATTGGGAAGAAGAGCAAAATCCTCCAACCGTCAGCCTGCCAAGATTATCAGGATCGTGATTAACATCAAACATATCGAAATGGGCTGTTAAATCTCCGCGTTCAAAATTCGAATATTCCAAGACGTTTGGATCATAGATGATTTCAAATCCAAAGGAAGTAACTGCATCCGGTGCAGACTGGATTCTTACCGGAATCTGAATCTCCTGGCCTATGGTGCCTTGCGTCCCTTCAATATCCACTGCTCCTGAATCTTCTTCCAGGCATTGTTGTCCAGAGGCATCAGCCATTACAAGAACCAAAGAAAATAAACACAATAAGCTGCCGAAGAGGAAAACAGGAAAATTTTTCATAATCTTATCTTCCTTTGATCTTTGCATGCTGCCTCCGTCTCCCCTTGCTCGAGCAAGGGGAGACGGAGGGCATCATCTCCATTCCTGTTAATTCAGACAACCGGGCTTCTTTAAATATTTCTCGAATATACAAAGAGCATCCTGCGGAGTAACTTTCCCATCCCCGGTGACATCCGAACATTCATGACAATCACCGGATCCGAGATAACACCGGAAAACATCCAAAGCATCCGCCGGGGTTATTTCTCCATCCCCGGTTATATCACCGGAGCAGGCCCGGATACAAAAGCAACCCTGGCTTGAGGAAAAACCAGCCATGTCATCAACCAGATTTTCTGCTCGTAACGGGTAGCATTCATCTTCCCTGCCTCCCGTTACTTTAAATTTTAACCAGACCAGATTACCACTCGTTCCCTGTGGCATATCACCTTCGGGGGTAATTCCGGCGACTGTCAATCTGCCCGAACCAGTAGGATTAACACTGAATATCACAGCCAAGGAGGCAAGTAAATCCCCTCTTTCATAACCCACATATTCCAGGACACCCGGCTCATAGATCACATCAAAGCCAAAAGCGCCGAAGGCATTGGGTGCAGATTGAACTTTTACCAGGATACGGACTTCATCTCCCTCTTTTCCCTTGGAGCCTCGAATATCAAGGTGCCCGGTAACTTCTTCTGAGCATTCTGCTGAATTGGATGCAGGTAAATCAGGCCCTGGTGAAACGGGCTCTGTCTGGGTATTGGTATTAGTAGTGGTACCAGCATTGGCAGCAGGAATATTTGCCCTGTTCGGGGTGGGTTCGGACATTGCCTGGAATTGACCTGTGGCATCCGGGAACCTTCCGAAGGATACATCCGCCGATTGTTCCCCAAATACAACCGAATCAAGAAGGACATTTCCCATCTCATCCGTATCCACGAGCGTGACCGTTTCCCCGGAAGTCGAGAGCTTGAAATTGGCATGGAGTCCGGGTGTATCACCATCATCTTCATCCGCCCAAATAATGAGGTAAGCTCCAGGGGCAATGGTCGTACCTGCCGGAATCTTCCACTTTAAGGGCATCTCTTTCTGGTCGCTCAGATACATTCCCGAAAGGTTCACCTCCTGATTGCCGACATTGACAAGCTCAATCCAGTCCTCATACTCCCCCTGGGGGTCTTGAATGCTCGTCTCATTCTTGGCCATCAGCTCGTTGATAACAATGGGAACCGATTGCCAAGAGAGAGGAGAATCACTATTTTTCTCGTTTACTTCGGTGAGGAGAAAATCCCGCCGATTCCTGACGAAATTCTCGAGGTCCGTGAAACTTTTTTCAAACGCTTCGTATGAATACAGCTTCTTGCTATCTGCCTTTACTTCGTCGGTGATCAATGTCCGATAGGCTTCGACTTTCGGGGCCAGGATGTTCCAGTCGAGATATTCGTTAATGATGGTCCTTACATGCTCCAGGTATCTCTGGCGAAAGCTGGGAACAGCCAGCAGCCTGCTTATTACCGGACGGTTCGCATTATTCTCGCCTTCGAACAGACTGAGGTTAACATCACGGGTATTGAAGGTCTCATTGCCATCATGTTCCAATGGGTGAATTCGTCCTGTTTCCACCTCGTAATAGATCTGATAATCCCAGCCCTTGGTCAGATAGCTGTCTTCATCCGTGAAAATGTTTTCCAGGGCCAGAAACCACAGCCAGCGATCAACAGCCAGGACAGTATCCGCTGTGTCTGCCAGTTGCTCTAATGTCGTATTGTTCAGAATGTCACAGGCTGTAATCAGATGTCCCCAGGGATCGGATGTTTTTCCTGACTTCAATTCATACACTTTTTCGTATGCAGCCGGGTCACTTCCCAACCAGGTTAAAGCACCCTCTCCACCGCCAAACATCATGGTACCGCCACCCATGCCACCACCGAAAACCATGTTGCCATCACCAAATGGCATTGGCACACCGGGCATGGGCTGGTCAGTTGCAGGCACACCAGGCGTGGCCGCGCCGGGTGTCGGAGCACCGGGCATGGGCATGCCGGTCGTGGGCACACCGGGTGTGGGAGCACCAGGCATGCTACTCTGTTGACCGAAAGGCTGCCAGGGGGAGTTGACAAAAATCGTGTAATCTTCTTCAGTGATCTGGCCGTCGTTATTCAGATCCCGGGCCATCGGACTGGCGGACCAATCGGCAAATGATATCGCTTGAGTCCCTCCACCGGGGAAAGCTCCACCCTGGCCGCTTCCAAAAGGTTGCCAGGGTGAGCTAGTGAAAATCGTGTAATCTTCTTCGGTGATCTGGCCGTCGTTATTCAGATCCCGGGCCATCGGACTGGCGGACCAATCGGTAAATGATATCGCTTGAGTCCCTCCACCGGGGAAAGCTCCACCCTGGCCGCTTCCGAAATCCGCTCCAATCTTCCAGCGGTCGCCATCGCTGCTTGGGAACCACTCTTTGATAAGGTCCGAGTTATTTTGCTGCGAATTGACATAAATTCCCCAATTCTCGCCGTTTATGACGAGCTTAACGAAATTTGCCTTGGGGCATGGAGCATATTTCCTGAAAATATTAAAATAGAGCACCTCGCGTATGAAAGAGGGGTCCGACATGGAATTGTTGAGGTTCAGAGTCTTATAGCCCATCAGCCTCTGATCGGGATTTGTTTCATCCATCTCGATATTGAAGGATTTTTTCTGGGAATTTCCTGTCATCTGATAGGATGTCATGCCCTTGAATCGAACTCCGACACCAGGATACACAACCCCGTCCATGATGAGATCAGCCAGGATATTCACTTCCGTACCGTAGTTATTTATCATCTGCTGCCACCAGTCCTCCTGGGCAAATTCAAGATATATTGTACGTATCACCGTCTCATCGTACAACCCGGAGCTGGCCGCAGCAACGCCGGCAACTGTTTCACCTGTTGTTGATCCAGTGAGTGCCGTGCTTTGTGCTTCGGTATACCGTGCTGTTGAACAAACCAGGGCGAGCACTGCTGCCAGAATGAGATATCTTCGTACCTTTGGATTTTTCATAATCTTATTCCCCCCATTTTTGACATAGAATGGTCTTTCGCGTTTACTACTACTCAGCTCGTGCATTCATCTCATCACCCGTACTCCGTCTCTCTCCCCTCAATTATCGTGCCGAGATGATAGATTAATATAACTTATTGATAGTTAAGGTTTTTATGGGAACACTGAGGAAAACGGAGCTGAAAAATTCGACTGTATGGTCGATTTATCAAACTACCAGGGCGAATGAAGGGTGATGGGTACTAATCTTTGACTTTGATCAGCTATTTTATCGCCTTCAATGCAAAGGAGATAACCTGCTGCATCCATGAGGTTTGAATTTGGGCAAAGGTGAGGAGAACGGCAGCGATTCCGAATAAAACCACAAAGCCGGTTCCTATCACAGTGCCTGCTACCCACCGGCGGGTTGCCTTGTTATCCTTTTTAATCTCATCCACTTCAGATCTAATTTCCTTCACTTCAGATCTGATTTCCTTCACTTCAGATCTGATTTCTTTCACTTCAGATTTGATTCCGTCAACCGTTTTCTCAAATGATCGTTCCATACGGTCAACGATTCTTTCAAGGCTGTTGAAGCGGGTATTGACATCTTGCTCATAGTATTCCGGCTGTTTTTTTTCTTCTGACATATTACTCTCTCCATTTGCTGCCATATTCATACTATACTTTATTTTTCGGCCAAAAGTCAAAGGTTACTGCCTCACCTGATTACTTTTTATTCTTCCTGTACGCTACATGAGGAGAAAAACACGCATGGGGAGGGGTGAAATCACCCCTCCCCATGCGCAGCCGGGACTTGTTCCCGGCCCGGTCAGCTTTGTTCAGCGGCCATTCGTACCCGTGGCCACTTATATTCATAGGTATTATTAGAATCTACTGAATGTATCTCTCCTCCCATTGATCCAGGGCTGGGATTTGGGATCATCGGTTACGATCAGTTCCTTGACCGGCTTGCCGTTGCTCCACGTTCCCATGAAGCGCTGCTCCGGGGTATTGCCGAGTGCGTATTCCCGGTTTTTACCATAGAAGGCCGCATCGGTGAGAGCATCGAAGAGCTTCCACACGGCGTAATAATCGAGAGCGTTGGTACCAAAACCCATCAGGGAGCCGATGTCCGCTCCGGCGTTGCCGGGACCTGCGGCCTGCGCACTGGCGGAATCCGGTGCAGAATCCGGCGCGGCATCACCGATGCCGAGCTGAAAATCTTCGACATCAGCCTCCGGCCCTGTGCTGGCGAGCACAGGCACCGAAACGGTCAGGGGAGCCCAGCAGGTAGGGGCGAAGTGATTCGCGGTCAGAGCAGGTGTTCCGGAACTATCGGAAACCATGATGACGTAGTCTTTGTTTTCAAGCGGGATCTGCGGTGTCTGAGTGAAAATTTTCACTGCATCCTTGCTGCCGACAACCTTGTCCCGGTCACCCACCAGGGTAAGCAGGAGAGCATCGGAGGGAATGGCTGACAACCTTTCCAGAGGCGGCATCGGCGTATTGCCCGGCTGAACCGACATGACCGCCCTGGGAGCGGGCAAACCGGATTTCAGGGCCACCGCGGCAATGTTGGCAGCCAATACTCCTCCAACCGAATGGCCTACCGTGGCGAACCTGTCCAGATCGGGCTGCACATGGCCTTCACTTTCAAGCACCTGAATGGCATCCAGTACGGCATTGACGCAATTGGAGGTATACCGGGAACCGTTGAGCATGGAGGCTGCCGACTGATACACCGGATAGACAACGATATTGCCCCGTCTGACCAGATGTTTGATCCAGGCACCGTATGAAAGCGAAGGGTTGATTCCTCCCCATCCATGAGTGAAAACGATCAGGGGAGCTGTTTCCGGTTTGGGTCCGGCCGGTTCATACAGGTAATATTTCAAATCGCCATATCCGTGGACCGAACTGGTGATTCTGCTGTGGGCATAATCCCTGCCGCCAGGCCCTGATGACGGCTGTGGAGGCGGGGTGACGGCCTGAGCGGTTGCTGAGGTGATCATGACGAAAAGCAGAAGGATGAACAGAAGGTGGTTGCGCAAGGTTCTGGTTACCAGGTTGATATTCTCAAGGGTCGCGATCCGTCCGATTGAAGAAGCCATGACAAGTCTCCTTAATTTTCTCCATGGAGCATGCTCCACGCAGAGAAGCATCTGTTGGATTATCAGAGTGAAGTTGGATTCTCAGAATCGATAGTGAATTTTTCAGGTGCTGATAAAAGCTTCTTGATGAGATATTCTTTGTGACCGCCTGATAGCTTCGCACTGAGCCAGGCATCATGCAAAAACTCTGAAGGTTACTCTTGCCTTACGGTGCTGTCTGTTTCCTCCCACCTCCTTTTTTTCTGCTGCAGGTATGCAGGTATACTGATAGCAGAGTTTACCGATGAAGTTTTTTTCAGTAATATCAGCATGATACGATGACCAATCATCGTTTCTGTTTTTCTCCATAGAGCACAAACCATACCAACCGGAGGGTTAAGAGAGAAATTTTTACTCTATTTATATGTCAAATTGTCGTAAGATGTTATAATTATTTAAGATAAATAGTATAGATATAGTACAGATATAGTGTAGATATAAAGGCATGAAGTGAGTAGAACGATGGGGCATTGATCTTTTCGATCCAGAGGAGGGATGGTGAATTACAAAATTGTCCTGGCCCGATTACCAAAAAGTAACCGGATAACCAAATGGTATCCGGCAGGAGTGGATGAGATTCATCTTTTTTCCATTATTATCGAGATACCATTTTAGGAATTGCCCTGTATCTTGCTCATGAACTCCCGATATATTTCTTCGCTCAAGGATTTTTTGTCATATAGCTTCCTTAGCTCGAATGGCACTTACATAAGCCAGGGAAGTAATGAATAGAAAGCCGATTTCCCGCAGAGACGCAGAGGCGCAGAGAATGAAAGCCGGGATTACCCGAATGTGCCACTGGCCTGGAAGTAAAAAGGTAAAAGGAAAAAGAAAAGGAATCGCTCTCATTTATCAGTCGCCATACTTTCTGGCACCGGGAAAACAGGGAAAAGACGTAAGACACTTGAGGTATCTGGTGGGGCTACAGGGCATGGGAGGATATGGTGTCCGGTAGGTACAAGCCCCACCCTACATTCAAGGTGTTCGGTGGGATACAAACCCAT
>JBFLZW010000028.1 GCA_040755755.1 bacterium
GCCTCCGGTATCATGGTCTTTAGTTTTTTTCTGCCCATATAATACCGGAAACTTCAGTCAGGGGTGGGGGAATTTTGCGTTGTCACAAACCCCTAAAATGGGGGAATTTTAGATTATCACAATCACTCCCCGATATCTGCGAATTGTTCATCTATATATGACCTTCTGTCCTGGTAAAACACCTTGGCAGTAGCCTGAGTAATTACCAGAGAACCGCCATCTGACCGGGAAATTTTAATCCCAATCAGCCGCTGTTCGCCCCTATAGTACGAAACGACCTTGTCCAAGGGGCCAATGGATAATTCGAGGTAAATATTCTGGATTTGAATAACAGGATCTAAAAGGATAAACGATAATGAGATAGGATCAATATGGACATATTCTGAGGGGAGAACCTCGGAATAGAGATAATTTTGCAGATAGCGCGCCAGAAATGACTCGGTGATTTTTGTTTTCATAGACTTCCAGTAGTTTTATCTTTCTTCCAAAAGATGATCAAGAAGGAATGTTGCTATATCCTGGTGTCCTGCCTGGTTGGGATGTACCAGGGCATCGGCCATGTAACCCAAGCTGTTAGCGTTACTATATGATTTCCATCTTCTATTCAGATTTAAAAAAGCGCATCCCTTACTGAGAGCCAATTTTCTGCATACTTCCTCATACGCAGTTATGGGAATTGTTTTACTAACATTGAAGAGTCCATTCGCTAAGACCATGCAACTTCCATGTGTTCGAGCAGTGTCGATAATTTGACTCATAGAAGTCTCATAGGCACTGAGCCCAGTTTGAAAATTAAAGTCATTGGCCACTAATGACACGATAGTCAGCACTGGAGTCCAGTAGTTTATTTCCAAATCCAGACAGCCTGTCTGGACAAAATCGCTGGCTCTTCCTCCAGATCGAGCACAATCATGGACCCTGATTCCGGTTGTCCCTTTTATGGGATAAATACCTAAGAAATATAAATTCCTGGTAGGATTTGCACCGTTATCGACAGTGATTACCGCCGTATGATCCGTGTCTGCCAGCCCTGTTTCCTCATAAGCATAAGGCGAAACAAGTGTAGCGTTATAGGTATCATGGGTAACAGCAGCACCCCCGTCGATAGAGATAGTATATTGGGCTGCTATATTATTTCTAGCAACTACCACCCCTATACCTGTCCCATTGAAACTTACCGTCGCTGTAGCCCCGGTATTACTACTGCGCTTCTGGTAATTGCCTATTCCATACCAACTTGAGTCTATCCATGTACCTGTGAAGCTGAACGCTGGATAGTCATCGCTAAAATGTACGGGAATAAAACCAAGCCCCACATCTCCAAATGTGGCTGCAAGTCTTGTCCTCAATCTCCCGACAAAACCTTTTGTTCGATAGTCATTATGACTGTTCCCTGCCTTATCCCCTTCGGTAATCGAATCCCCGATACAACACACATTGAATATCCCCGTGGTGCCAGACTTCAACTTGGCAAGAGTGGACCTCCATGTGTCCATATTGCCCTCAATGTAATAAGCATATCCATCGCCGTCGTGACTTTGATGATCTGCAATGTGGCCTAAAATTTGCATCAATCCCATTTCTCTATTTCCTTTTCCTTTACCAGTTCTTATCTTTCCTCCAGGAGGTAGTTTATCAGCATCGAGGCAATATCCTGATGTCCTGCGGCAGTGAGGTGTACATCATCCGACATGTATCCAAGACTATTGGCATTACTGAAGTTTTTCCATCGCCTATTTGTAGCAAGATAAGCACAGCCATAATTCAAGGCAACCTTTCTGCACACTTCCTCGTAGGCAGTTATAGGAATGGCCCTTTCCACATTGTATAGGCCATTACCCACTATTAGACAATCCCCGTGAGTCAGGGCGGCATTGACGATCTGAGTCAAATTTGACTCATAGCTACCCAGATCAGTCTGACTATTAAAATCATTGGCCACTAATGCCACGATAGTCAGCACCGGAGTCCAGTGGTTTATTTCCAAATCCAGACAGCCTGTACCAAGAAAATCAGCCACTTTACTTTCCCACCGGGCACAATTATGGACCCTGATCCCGGCCGTCCCCTTGATCGGGTAAATCCCCAAAAGGTTGAGAGTCCGAGAGGGATTTGCACCGTTATCGACGGTGATAACCGCTGTGTGATCCGTGTCTGCCAGCCCTGTCTCTTCATACATATACGGAGATATCAAGGTGGCATTATACGTATTATGCGTAATGGGGCCACCCCCATCAATGGCAATGGTATATTGAGCAGCCATGCTGTTTCGCATAACCGCCACCCCTATACCTGTCCCATCGAAACTTACCGTCGCTGTAGCTCCGGTCTCACTACTTTGCTTACAGGAATTTGCTATGCCGTACGAAGCAGCATCGTTCCAGTTCCCCGAGAAAGTAACGGCAGGATAGGTATGGCTGAAATGGCTGGGAATAAAACCAAGCCCCACATCTCCAAATGTGGCTGCAAGTCTTGTCCTCAATCTCCCGACAAAACTTTTTGTTCGATAATCCAGGTGACTGGTTCCTGCTGCTGTCCCCTCGGTAATTGAGTCTCCAAGACAACAAACGTTAAAAATCCCCGTAGTACCCGATCTTAGCTTGGCAAGGGTAGCCCGCCAGGTATCGAGATTGCCCTCCAGGTAGTAACTATGATAATGCCCACCCTGTATTCGGTGAGCTGCAAGGTAATTCAAGATTTGTGCTAATCCCATTCTCTTCTCCTCTACGGGATTGTCATTAACTTTGTAGTGACATTTCCGTTAGCAATCGAGGCCAGTTTAATCCGGAGTGTTTTGAGTGCGCTCGTATCGAATTGCCAAATCTGGTTAAGGGCATTGGCAGTACTTGCAAGCAGAGAACTTTGCAGGTTTACACCTGAAATTGGCGAAAAATTAGACCCATCAACCGACCCATAGAATTCAAGCCGAAAGTTTGTCGATGTGCCGCTAATCTGAAGGTTTGCCGTAGCATAGGCAGTTACATCTGTATCCACACCGGTAGCATCAACCACAGTGGCCGCATTGTGGAGTGTCTTTTCGACTGTCTCAAATTGCAGGGAAATTCCGGTATAGGCTTTCGTGAAATTCTCTTCGGCTCCACCAAGAGCCAGACCGGATTGATTTTCAATGATAATGCCCCACTTGCGAGGGAGTACTTTGTTGAAATATGCCGCTACCGAGGGGATCATGGCGATATAGGTAAGCCCTCCGCCATCCGGGGTGTTGAGCTCGAAAGGCCCGCGCCAGTTCGACGGATCGCGTTTGACGATCGCCTGATCTGCACCAGTAGCATTATCACCATACAGCAATCCATCTTCCGATCCATAAAACCAGACCAGAACCTGCTTATCACCAGCAGGTGTTCCAGAAGCTAATGCAATTCCAAGCGTAACCATAGCATCAATATATCTATTGCTGTCATTATCCACCGCCAGGCTCGATCGTGCCTGCCCGGAGGCCAACCCTGCCAGGGTTATGGTTATCGGTGTTGAGGGTCCAAAAACTTGATTTAATTTCATAGATAGCACCACACTCCATTCTGACCGTTAATAGAGAGTTTATTGCCGTATAAAGGTATAGGGAAACCTGATGAAACATACAACAGCAGGGCACTTGTCATGTCGTCCGCACCTGCGCTATATATAATAGCTCCTCCGGCATCCTCATCGGTTCTGATTTCAGGGTAAAAGAGTAAGCCAGCCAGAAACCGAATCACCCCGGAGACCTGATCGACTGCCAGGCTTCGATCAGGCATGAATTTTCGAACATACCCCGTACCTGAAAGTTCGAAATTAATCGGGTCAGCAGGGTTTCCTGACAGAAGATATTGCTGGCTCTGATCGAATACGTAGTAAGTATTCACCAGCATTAACCTGAGATCGCTCGTGACCCAATTTATTTCACCATCTCACTACCGGACACATTTTCATAATCGTGCCTCAAATGCATAATAAAATAGTACCGGGATAGGTAATTCATAATCCAAGAGGTGATCGAGTAATCGTAAGCCAAGTTGAAAGAGACTCAAATCA
>JBFLZW010000029.1 GCA_040755755.1 bacterium
CAGGGTGTTTCTGGTAATCAATTTGGGGTGATTCCACCATTTTTTATGCCTCCCTTCCTACTTTTTCGAGGCATAAAGGATAAAAATTCACCTCATATAGCAAAATTTATTCCGATCTCTATTGATGTCCGAACCTCTTTTTGTTTTCTATGTGGTCGCGTATTTATGGCGACCTGTACTAAGATACTCGGCCCGGTGAAAATAGGTAATAACGTAACTATAGGAGCAAATTCAGTCGTAACTCGTGATATCCCTGCAAACCATACCTATCAGGGCATACCCTCCATATTAAAAAAATTAAGCACAAACAACCAAATATAATTATTGATGCGCCCGCGAAAGCAGGAATTGAGAAGGATGAGCCCGGGTTCTCACTTTCTCATTCTCCCTGGGTAGCTGGATAAACAGAAAAAATCCGATTGGGGAGATCAGGAAGATATAAGCGGTGGATGTCCATTGTGCACAGGTGAAAACCGGATAACTGCTCGTTTGCCAAGGAGATGGGTATGCCGATACGAAAATTAAAAGAGTTTCTGGATAACAATAACATCAGGTATGTAACTATCACTCACTCACCTGCCTACACTGCTCAGGAGATTGCAGCCTCAGCCCACATTCCTGGGCGGGAGATGGCCAAGACAGTCATGGTGAAAATCGATGAAAAAATGGCTATGGTTGTTCTGCCTGCCAATGTTCAGATAAACTTCGATTTCCTCAGATGCATCACCGGAGCACAGAGAGTTTCGCTTGCCAGTGAGGAAGAATTCAAGGACAGATTCCCGGAATCCGAGATTGGAGCCATGCCGCCTTTTGGCAATTTGTATGGCCTGGATGTACTGGTGTCAGAAGATCTGGCCATGGATGAGGAAATCGCCTTTAATGCCGGTTCTCACTCGGAGCTGATCAAGATGTCCTATAAAGATTTCGAGCGGCTCGTAAGGCCAAAAGTGATAGTAACGTCTTGAAGTCAGCGGACAAGGAAAATACCATCTTCAATTTCCCTTGCTCTCACTGCCTGGCTGGGGGTACCACATGAAAGGGTCGATCCCTGGTATCACCTGGTATCAAGGATGATACCTGCCAAAACGTGAAGAGTATTCGGCTCTTGAAACATCATCTTGACTATCGACTGCCATTCCTGCTATTTTTATTTAATAATCACTCTAATTTTGATAATAATATATATTTATAGGATCGTATTTTGGAACTCCCATACCCCAGGAATATGGAGTATCTCACCAGGCACTCGAAGATGCGCACCCTAATTGATGGCTCATCATGGTACTCTGATGGCCATTTCCTGAGAGCAACAGAAGATACTTACCCCCAGAGGATACAAATGAAACCTGTAATCAGCCTCAATACAATATGCCTGAAAAGGCGCATGGGGATAATTATTCTCCTGCTTCTGGCAATCCTGATGCCCGGCAAGCCTGCTCTCTCGGCAGTTGTCCTGGAGCCTGGGGCAATATTGGAAGCCGGGGCAATACCGGACCCTGGAGCAATAACGGCCAAACCGGCTCAAAGAAGTTGTCTGGAGGATAATTCCGGCATCCTGGACATCGAAGGGGTCAGTGGAAAGGTGGGCGATGAGATTCTCATTCCAATAAAGATCCAGGCCCTGCCCAGGGCAGTATTTTCCTTTGGCTTTGAAGTTTCTTATGATAGTCGCATTCTGGAATACACGGGTTTTGGCTTTGGCCGGGGAGATCTGGCTGCTTCACTCAACAGGTTCGATGTCTATTCCTTGAGCCCTGGCAAACTCAGGGGCGGGGGGCTTTCCCTGCGCGATGGGCTCTCGAAAGGGGCAAATGGCTGCCTTGCCTCGCTGAAGTTTATGATCAGGGGTGGCCTTGAAGGTGAATGTTACCCGGTGAAGCTTGAAAATCTGGTGGATGACATGGCCAATTTTCCTGCCAGTTCCGCGTGTGTCTGTATTACTTCCGTCAGGATGTGGTATAAGGATGCGGACAAAGATGGATATGGCACCAGGAGCGTGGTTAAGGTCCAGAGTAATCAGCCGTCCGGTTTTGTGTCCAATGCCGATGATTGCGATGACAGCCAGACCAGGATTAACCCGGCCACTGTGTGGTATCAGGACGAGGATGGTGATGAATATGGAGATAAGGATTCGTCCAGGGTCCAGTGCAGGCAGCCCGATGGTTATACTCTGAATGCTCCTGACAATTGCCCGAAGGTGTCCAATCCCAAACAGACAAACAGTGATCAAGACTCCCGGGGAGATGCCTGCGACAATTGTCCTTTTATGGCCAATGAGGATCAGGAGGATAAAGACGGAGATGGAGTGGGTGATGCATGTGACCGGTGCCCGGACTATTACAACCCGGATCAGGATGATGCCGCTTCAGTGGTTCCTGACAGGGCAGAATTGCCTCTGCTGACCCTGAATTGCGGCCAGAAGGTGACACTTACTCCGCCGACAGCTACCGATCCCTGCACCGGCAGGAAAATAACGGCCATAAGAGGGAGCACTGAGGATATCTTCTCCTCTGGACCGGGGACATATACCGTAACCTGGAACTACCAGAAGGATAGGAAAACCATCCTGACCCAGCAGCAGACTATCGCTGTGGTTGATAAGGAGCCCCCGGTTCCCCACCAGAAAGACCTTCCTGCAATCGTGAGAGACTGCGTGATCACGGATCCAGGGAAGCCATGCACCTGTGAACAAAAACCCATCGATCCTCCCAGGGCTACTGACCTGTGCGCTGGAGAAATCATTGCCACTACCCAGGATCCCCTGGTCTGTGAAAGTCCCGGCACCTACAAGGTGACCTGGACCTATAGTGATGACTCCACAAAACCTGTCTCACAGACTCAAGAGGTCATCGTGCGGCTTGTGGCCCACGTTGGACCAGGACAGACCTTTGCACGAGTGGCAGATGGAATTGGTGCTGTGTCTGCTCCAGGTGTTATCGGCAAGATCAAGGTTGCCAGAGGAGAATACCGTTTCGACCCGAAGATTTATGTTCAAAGCAGGCAAATTCTGGAAGGCGGGTGGGACCCCAATTTCAACATTCGGGACCCGAAGATCTATAAGACGTTACTTTCCGGCAGTTCGATCGTTTTTATCGATGCCAATGCAGCCAGCCTGGATGGTTTTATTATTGAAAATTCAACTGCCGGTGACAGGGATATACTTCCAGCAATACTACCGGTACGGTTCAGAAAAGAAAGTTTCGGCAATATTGCCTACTCCGGCGGCGGCATATACTGCAAGAATTCCTCACCGCTCATATCAAACTGCGAGATACTCAATAACCGGGCATATGAAGCAGGCGGCGGTCTGTTTTGTCTCAATTCCTCTCCAACCATTTCCAACTGCGTCATATCGAAAAACAGGTCCGATCTTTTCGGCGGCGGCATTTGCTGCCTGAACTCATCACCGGTCGTTCAAAATTGCACGATCTCGGAAAATACTGCCATGTACGGCAGCGGGATTTCCTGTGACGGTTCCTCGTTTCCGGTTATCATCAACTGTACCCTATGGAAGAACACGGCTTCCAGCGACGGCGGCGGGATATATGTCAGGGACTCGAGCCTGAAGGCCGTAAACTGCACCCTGTGGGGAAACAGCAGCGCCTCTCAGGGAGGCAGCATCTATGCTGAAAATTCCCTGTTCACGGTGACGAACAGCATCCTGTGGAATAACCTGCCCGATGAGATATGGTCCGATGCCGGATCAACCAGCCAGGTAACCTATTGCGCTGTTCAGGGAGGGTTTGGCGCTCCTGAAATCACCCATAATATTCAGAGCAATCCCTTATTCAAGGATCCCAATGCCCGGGATTTTCGCCTTTTTTCCGGCATACACCAAAGATCTCCCTGCATCGATGCAGGCACCGGGAGTGAAGCTCCGGATGAGGATAAGGATGGCGAATCAAGACCTTACGATGGGGACTGTGACGGGACGCCCGAAGTTGACATTGGTGCTTATGAGTACCGGGATGACCAGCAGCCGGTGCCTGATCTCGATCCCCTGCCGGCGGTCAGAGGAGATTGCCAGCTTGCCCTGACCCCGCCGACAGCGACCGATGACTGCGCCGGACCGATTACCGCTGTCACTGATAAGCCGCTCCTCTACACCAGCCAGGGCACTTTTTCGGTGACCTGGACCTATGACGACGGCCACGGGAATATCACCCGGCAGGACCAGACGGTCGTGGTTCAGGATACCACTCCCCCTGTTTTCGACCAAAATCCTTTGCCGGACCTGAGATTCGAGTGCGCTGATCAGATACAGATCATCCCGCCGACAGCCACAGATCTTTGCGCCGGAAAAGTAACGGCAACCACTGCCGATTCCGTACCCTCATCGGTCGGCACAACTACTCTGACCTGGTGCTATCAGGACACCCTTGGCAATGTCTCGTACCAGACGCAGAAGGTTCTGGTGACCGATACCCAAAAGCCGGTGCCGGACCTCGATACCCTGCCGGATATCGTGGCTGAGAATACCGTTACCCTGACACCGCCGACAGCCACTGACCGCTGCCAGGGGAAGATTACAGCAATAACCGACCACCTCACCTATACCCAAAAGGGCAGTCATACGGTAATCTGGACCTATCGTGACAGCAGCGGCAATAGCGTGGAGCAGCAGCAGAAGGTAACTATCAGGCGGGTGCTCTTCACCGGCCCCGGACAGGCATATTCAACCATCAAAGCGGCCCTGGACAGCGCTGACAGCGAAGATACCATCAGACTGGCCGCAGGCTCATATTCCGGTGTCCAGGTTACCATCCAGAAGGGAATCAGGCTGGAAGGGGGATGGGACAGCGGTTTTACGCACCGGGATCCCGCCCTCTATCCGGCTGTTCTGGCTGGTGCAGCGGGAGCAGGGCCGGTGATAACCTTTATCAATTGCAATCAGGCAATAGTTGACGGATTAACCATTACCCATGTCAGCAGTCCGGGCAAGCCCGGGGCCGGCTCCGGAATATCCTGCCGCAATTCTTCTCCCACAATCGTAAACTGCATCATATCCGGCAACAGCACCTCGTATGGTGCCGGAATATATTGTGAACATTCCTCTCCCCAGATCGTCCGCTGCACCATCACGGAGAATACCGCTGCCACAGCCGGAGGAGGGATTTACTGGACCTCGGACTCCCGGCCAGTTATCCTGGATTGCCGATTCATCCATAATATCAGCCAGGGGAAGCCCAGCCATGTCAGTATGGAAAGTAACCCCGGTTTCTCTTCCGACCTCCAGTTGACAGGCCACAAGGCTTTCAGGCAGGTTCAGTTCCTGATCTACAACAACCGGAGCGGGCTGGGAAGATCTGCCTACCGGTTCTTTGAACAGCCATGCGGGTTGAATCAGGTTATCGGTAACGATGACCTTGTGGTCATCTCCCTTCAGCCATGATGTTCAGATAAGAGAGACGGAAGCTGAAACGGTTTTCTCATGGCCAGAGGGGGGCGGAGGATTTCGGACATGACGACTCCCTGCCAGAGCATGTCCGGATGGATCAGAAAGGATATCCCTTCGGCATCGATTTTCTCTCCGGAAATCTCCGGCCTGCCAGATAACGGCGGTTGTAATTCCCCTGGCACTGCACCCTGCCCGGCACTTATTGCCTCTCCTGCTGCCTTGCAGGAAATGATCTCCGCTGGCGTAGGCCGGGTCCTCATCTCAGGTACTGGGCCTCTTCCCGGTGGAATTTCGGCTGTCCTTCCCGGTGGAGTCGATGCCCTCCCCGGCGACGGAGCCGCAGGCCCGGTTGGTCCTTCCCGGTGCGTTCTGGCCCTGCGCTCCCAGTCAGCCAGAACATCCAGGGCTTCTCTCTCCCGGGGAGTAAGCACTGGCCGGGGGGCTGCTTCTTTCGGCCTGCTGGTGGAAGATGACGGCCCCGGCTCCCTGTGAGGCGAAGGGGGGGATGGCCCTCTCTGTTGAGGCAGCCTCTGCCGCTGAGGCGGCGGGTAATGCCGGTCCTTCCCCTGCTGGCTTTTTTTCAAAAACCGGAGAAAGGCGCTGATGAGATAAAAGACGATGACAAGCTCGATAACTCTGTCCATAAGGCTAGCCTTTCTCTTTCTCGGTCTTGGGTTGTCCGCCGCCGGGAGTTGCGGGTTTTTCCCCTCCCATTCGGGAAATGGATTCCCGCATTTCGGTATCAGCCGAGATATTCTTGAGATGATAGTAATCCATGACACCAAGATTCCCCCTGCGGAAGGCTTCGGCCATAGCCAGCGGCACCTGGGATTCGGCCTCGATGACTTTGGCCTTCATTTCCTGTACCTTGGCTTTCATTTCCTGCTCCATGGCTACCGCCAGAGCACGACGGCTTTCAGCCTGTGCCTGAGCGATTTCCTTATCAGCCTGGGCCTGCATGGTCTGCAGGCGGGCTCCGACATTTTCTCCTACATCCACATCGGCAATATCAATGGACAGGATTTCAAAGGCAGTCCCTGAATCCAGCCCCTTGGACAGGACTGTCCGGGAGATGGAATCCGGGTTTTCCAGAACGTCTTTATATGAGGCCGAGGAGCCGATGGTAGTGACCACACCCTCTCCGACGCGGGCGATGATGGTTTCCTCTCCCGCTCCTCCGACCAGCCGCTCCATGTTGGCCCGCACCGTCACCCGGGATTTGGCCTGAACCTGAATACCGTCCTTGGCTACGGCAGCCACAACCGGAGTTTCGATGACCTTGGGAATAACGCTCATCTGCACTGCTTCCAGTACGTTCCGGCCAGCAAGGTCTATGCCCGATGCAATGTCGAATCCCATCTTGATTCCTGCCTTGTCTGCGGAAATGAGGGCCTTGACCACGGATTCGACATGCCCCCCTGCCAGAAACAAGGCCTCAAGATCATTGATGGCAATATCCAGACCCGCCTTGACAGCGCTGATTCTGGCATTAACCACCACATGGGGCGGCACCCGGCGAAACCTCATGCCGATCAGGTTGATGATTCCCACATAAGCTCCGGAAGACCAGGCGGCAATCCAGAGCTGGACCGGAATAAGGTAGGTGAAAAGAATCAGGAAAATAATGATAAAAGCAAAAGCGAAAAATGGGAATAATGGTGTTAAGGGCATAGCTCAAGCCTCCAGGGTTACAGAGTTAGTTAGTTATTTTAAAATTTGATAATTCTCACTGTTCTTCCTCGACAAATATGCGATTGCCCTCTATCCGGACAATCCTGACTCTGGTGCCTTTTTCCAGATAGGTGCCATCGGTGAGCACATTCAGGCGATGTCCCTGAAAGTTGGCTATACCTGCCGGTCTGAGGTCAGATGCGGCCAGGCCGGTTTGCCCGGGAGATAGAGCTGAATTTTTCCCTGCGCCCTCTTCTCTATCTCCACCACCGGCAGCGTGAGGGGCAGGCTTTCCAACCTGGCGTTTCAGCACAAAAGTGCTGGTCAGACCGCTTTTCCGTAAAAGGATGATCGACAGGACAATCGATCCAATGCTGACCAGCGCGGCCCCGATTGCCCAGGCTATGTTCAGCCTGCTCCATGCCAGATAAACAGCCGTAGCCAGCAGGAAAACGGCTCCGGTACCTGCAAGGCCAAAGCCGGGGATAATGAATACTTCGACGAGCATCAGGACCGTTCCCAGAAGCATCAGCAGGAGAATCAGAACAGGCAGGCTCATTGCCGATCCGGTGAGCAGCAGAATGCCCGACACCAAAAGCAGAAGCAGCATGGCCAGAACGGGCAGATGCAGGAAGGCATACCGCAGTATCAAACCCTCTCCTCCTTTCCGATTTTTTGGACCATGATCCTGCTGCCCTCCACCCGGACAATCCGCACTGCAGAGCCCCGGTCGATAAAATCTCCCTCGCTGACCACGTTCAGGCGCTTTTTTCCGAATGCCGCCTTCCCGGCGGGCCGAAGGTTAGTCAGGGCCACTCCGCTCTGGTCAAGATGCTGAACCCGGTCCGGTTCCTGGTCTGATTTCAGGGCTGGCCGTGCTTCTTCCGGCGCAGCAGTGTCGGTTTTTGGCTGTTCAGCCTCACGCTGTCGTCCCTGGCCGGTGCGGGTCTGGAGCACCAGCCGCTGGACAGCCGCGCTTTTGGCCAGAAATTTCACCGACAGGGCAAGGGCAATCAGGGCGATGAGCATGACAATCGAGATGTGCGATACCGCACTCCATAGCTCCCAGGAAGTGGGATTCCTGCCCACCAGACTCAGGATGAAACCGGCGGCCAGGGCTGCCAGGCCAAGGATGCCGGTCAGACCGAAACCGGGAATAACCAGGATTTCCAAAAGGAGCAGAACCGTGCCGATCAAAAGGAGCGCGACCTCTTCCCAGCCGACCAGCCTGAGAATCACATGCCCCCAGAAGAACACAGCCAGGCAGATCAATCCCACGGTTCCGGCGATCCCCCAGGTAGGTGTCCTCAGCTCAATAAGCAGGCCGAGCAGGCCAATGGTCAGGAGCACGGAGCTGATCAGACTGCCGCTCGTGGCCCGGAGAAACTTTTCTGCCCAGTTCGCTCTTTGCTCCACCAGCCTGGCTTGCATAGGTAGATGGAGATTGAATTTTTGCAGGATCTCTCCGGTTCCGCCGGTGATTTCAAAATCGGCAACTTTGGAACGCAGGGCCTCAGAGGTGGTCAGCGTCAGCAGCTTTCCTTTTTCGGTCAGTCCCTCGATGACTACATCCGGATCGACCATGGCTTCAGCAATTCGCGAAGGACGGTGGTTTTTTTCCGCTGTGGCCTTCATCTCCTTGCGGAAGTAGGAGATCACCTTTTCACTGGCAGGTTCTCCCTTCTGACTGAAAGGGTCGATTATAACTGGTGTGGCTGCTCCGATCGTGGCTCCGGGGGCCATGACAATTTTCTGGCAGGCCAGGGAAATCAGCGCTCCGGCAGAGATGGCCCGCTCGTTGATATAGGCGATGGTCAGGGTTTTTGAATTCAGCAGGGTATCCCGGATGTCGATGGCTGCATCCAGGCGGCCTCCAAGAGTGTTGATTTCCAGGATTATGGCCCGGATACCCTGTTCATCAGCCTGCCGGACCACGCGCCTGATGAACGGGGAAAGCCCCTGATCGACCTCTCCACTGAGCTTGACCAGGAAAACCTCATCCTGCCTGTTCCGCCCCTTATCCCCCCCCTGCCCGATTACAGCCACACTGTTTGAGGCTCTCAAGGAAAAGAGAGTCAGAAATAGAATCAATGACAGCACCAGTGCCGGGAAGCGATGCACAGAAAATATCCTTTCCATTTTGCTTTTACCTTAATTTCCTGCATCTTGTACCGAGCTGTTATTTTCTCTTAACTCAACCGCAGTATAACAGGGTACGGGCTAATTGGCAAGGGTTTATGCAATGATATCATCTTCTTATGGTGATAGTACAAGGCAACAGCAGGGTGGGGCTAAAATGCCTCATCACTGCCATGAGTAAAAAAGCAACCCTGGCATGAGAGAAAAGGCAACCCGGTGGTGGGTCATGTGCCCCACCATAAGTCAGGGTAGAGATAATGTCATTACTCAGGAAGGCGCAAAGGGGCAAGGGCACAGAGGCAGTCATGGGCTGGGGCTGTCTGGCCCCAGCCCATGACTTGCAATAGTATATGTTAATCTTACAATAAGCCTGACTCAGTGAAATAATTGCAGTACTACCAGTAATCACGATTGGAATTATCAATTCAACCGGGTATCAGTCTGGATGCTGCACTGACCTATGCCACCCTGGGAGAGGTTAAGAACAAAGATCAGCTTCCCCGTGAACCCGCTCTCCACCTTATTTGAAATCTCCCTGTTGATGCTTTGCAGTAAGTGCGACTTTGGATCGGCTGCTCTTACGAATTGTCTCACGTCGGATACCTTATCTGCGGTGACTCTCATTTCACCTACTCCTTTCGTCCGGCCTTTTGTCCAGGCTCCAGGATTCAAACTGAATCCACAAACTGCTTCATGATCATCCCCCCGGTTATGGATAGCTGTTATTCTCTTGATGGCAAACTCCGTTCAAATGTTCCCCATGTTCCTCTTAAGCACCTTCCTTAACGAGTTTACTCTTCTCCTTCCCTGCTGATGTCAGCTCATGCCCCAAAGGGGCTTGTTCTGACTCTTCTCGAATGTTCTGGCACTTACGACATTTCTTCCGCCAGCCAAGATCGCAGGTTCCCCTGCCGACTTCAAATCCGAAGATGGCGAAAAATATTCCGGCCAGTTTAATACAGAACCAAAACCCATCGATAGATTCTCTCACTGACATGGTTTTCCTCCCTGTTCTTGTCTTTGCAGGTTTCTCGCGGTATGCGGATATTATTGTTCTGCAAAAGCAAAAATTCCCTTGAAGTGTTCCTTGTTCAATGCTCTGATTATTATTAATATTTAACCTTATTTACTTATTTTAAACTGATGTTAAAAATTTGAGATTATATTCATCTGCTTTAATATACATTACAATAAATGTGCCATTTATTTTAAATAAGATGAATGATAAGAATATCTTATATAAAACATCATAACACCTTGATTTCTTTCCCTGCTCAAAACGGTATTCCAAGATGTCCGGATTACCAGCGCGGCTTTTATTTTATCAATAAAAACAAGTAATTTTTAATTAGTTCGTATATAATGTCGAAAGATAGTAATAATTAACTAAAAATCAAATATAAGTTTACTTATTAAATATTAAATTACTAATAATCAAAGGTATGCACAGACTCCGGGAAACAGGTCTCTAAAATACAAAATGTATAAATTTCAAGTAGTTATGAATTAAAACCGGATAGAACTGGTAAAAAAGTTATCAGAAAACCGGATTCCTGCCGGTCTGGAGTCTGGTAAATTGCATAATTTTGATGCACTAGATATTCTCTGCAAGGATCGCTAATCAGTTATACTGCACATATTTAGTGCAGTGTTATTCATCTTTTTGCTGGTATTTATTTTAAGCTGCCAATATTATATAGAATTATCTAATCTTTTATCTAACCAGGTCAGAATAAATCAAAATGCATTAAAATGATGCAAGGCCGGATGCGGAGAAAAGAATTGGAAGCCGGGAGTTTTTTAGATAGTGAAAATGGGAAAGAGAAATCAGGATAGGGAAAACAGGTATGGCGGGGCATAGGTACCTGCCCCGCCATGATCAGAAGGAGAAATCAAAACCAATGCTTAATGCTTATGGCAATGAAGCGCACTGTAACCTGAAGTGTACTATTGACCTGCTGGCGTATTCCCTGCGGGGGGAGCCGCAGGTGCAGCAGGAGCTGGTGGTGAACCTGCTCCGGGAGAAGGAGTTGCCGGATTTTCCGGTGCAGGCGATGGTTTCGGTAAAAAGGTTTTTATGTCAGCCTTCTCCCGTAAGGACTGAATGTAATTTTTAACGGCATCGCTCCGCTGTTTTCCGCTGAGGTACTGCTGGATCCGGGCTTTACTTTCTTCGAAGGAACTTTCAGCAGCAGGCTTAGTATTGGTAACTTTAATGATATGGTAGCCAAACGGGGTTTCGACCACGTTGCTGATTTCCCCAACCTTCATGCTAAAGGCTGCCTGAGAGAATTCCGGAACCATCTGTTTGCGGGTAAAAAAGCCCAGGTCCCCGCCGTTTTGAGAGCTTGGGCAATCGGAATTTTCCTTGGCAAGTTTAGCGAAATCTTCGCCTGCCCTGGCTTTCTTGAGGATTCCCTCAATTTTCTCTTTAGCCTGCTTCTTCGTTGCCTCATCAGCATTCTTTTCAACCTTGACCAGGATATGGCTGGCCTGGACCATCTCTTCCTGCTTAAACTGATCCTTATGCGCCTCATAGTACTTTTTGAGATCTTCATCGCTTGCCTGCTGGGATGTGGTTTGAGCAGTTATCTGCTGCTGAATAACCTTGGAGATGATCATGTTCTTTCTTAACTCATTCTTCAGATCATCCAGGTTTATATTATTCTCTTTTAACCTGTTATTAAACTCCTCTTCGGTGGGGAACTGTTTTTTGAATTGCTCAATCCGGGCCAGTATCTCTTCGTCCGGAATCGTAATGTTGAGCTCCTTGCCTTTTTGGCAAATCAATTCACCCTCGACCAGCCGGTCAAGAATCATCTGCTGAAGCTGGAGCTTTTGCTCCGGCGGCATTTTATCTGCCATATCCGGGTTCTGGGAGGTATGAGCATTCAAGGTCCGGTCCAGTTCTTTTCGAGAGATATTCACTCCATTAACCGTAGCGACGACATCGCCCGGACTCTGAAGCTGACCGGATGGGGATTGTTTTTCTCCCCCCTCCTTTGGTGCAGCGGGAGAAGATGTGGTTCCTTTATCTTCACCCTTGCCAGGTGTGGGAGAAGAATGGCAGGAATAAAGCAATAAAGAGATACAGGCGCAGGCAAAAAGTGTTACGGTAAATCTGACAGTCTTTTGATAATTCATTACTTTCCTCCTTGGTTTCAATGACGACTATAGACTGCTGGTAAGGAACAGACACTCAGCCGGAACTCTCTGTCATAAAATCGGAATTATGTCAGGTAGCGGCATCTTTGTCAATGAATATCCATGCCTTACTGACTGGCAGGTAAAAGATTTCCATCGGCAATACAAGCAGACAGGCTTTTAAAAGACAAAGGCCACCAGCAAAGATGCTGGTGGCCTGAGCCAACAGTATTGTAATCCCCATTTCCCGAGATATGATAAAGCTATCAGCCCGGCTTCCTGGAACTACAACCTCGACGGCCTGGTGACCCTGGCGATTGAAAAGTGAGGCTCAATCCGGTTTCATTATCGGCCTTTTTCTGGAAAATATACTATCCGGGTAACTATCGTAACTATTCACTTTCCTTCGGTTTTCCGTCATTCCGACTGAATGGATAAATCTTGGAATGTACGGTTATTCAAACAGTTGGCTGGCTACTATCTTTCATATCCGTTCGGGATGTCCAGGAGTGCTGAACGATTACGCTACATCCATAGCTGCTTTATAAAGACTAATATTTTCAATAAATTAACTAGCTTATGCCGGGAATGAAAAATAAATGAGTGTAGGAAAAGACTACAAATTTATTATTTTCCTCATCATACCTGGCGGATAAGTCGAAAAAATCAGCATGGCATAAACATTGCAAAGTTCGAGGTAGAAGTGCTTTCAAGGAGGGGGAATACTGGTAAGGAGGTGATAGTAAAAATAGAGTTATGCTGCAATGAGACTTCCAAAGGGAGCTTGCTCCGAGGCTATGCTCCGGAAGATGTCTCCCAAGAAATGAAAGTGAAATGTCTCTTTTCGGTCCTTAAACTGCAAGTTCTCAATCTCGAAGAAGGGTTCATACTATGAAACATGTAATGGCTATCGCTCTTTCTCTTGGCTTATTCTTCCTGTCATCCATTCTCATTCCATCTCCGGCTGCGGCATCAACCTTTGATTTTGACGGTTATATTACTTATCATAATGATGTTGTACCAATCGCTTTCACCTTAAACAACGATGCTACCGATGTAAGGGTATGGACCGATTCATTTCAAAACGGCGCTAATTTCGATCCTATTACGGCAGTGTGGCGTAGCGATGGAACTTTACTTGGAGAAAATGACGATAATGATACCATAAATCCCGCAACTCAAACCTACTGGGATTCAGGGCTCTATTTTGCTTCTCTGGCTGCCGGGGATTATCTTTTTACCGTTGCAGCATATTCCAATTTTGCAAATGGACCAACCTTAGCAGATGGTTTTCGGTTTGATGGCGATATTCCTATCCCAATCGAAAACTGGTGGGTACAGGCTCCAGGATATTACCATGTATGGCTTGATGGAGTTGACAATGCAGCACCGGTCCCAGAACCTGCTACTTACCTGCTTTTCCTCTTCGGTTTAGCAGGATTGGTAGGAGTAAAGAAGAGATTCAGTTGATAGCACTTCCTATCGGATATTGAAAGGCAGAGCCGATAAAGGCTCTGCCTTTTTTGTTGCTTTCAGTACTGATCATCCCTCAAATAGATTTGTTACCCAATGAATGGTTAAGAATTAAAGGATTACCAAGACAGGGGGAATAACTGTTCCGGAACTTACTTGGCTATCAAGGCCAGCCCAGGTAAATTACCAGAATATGTTTCCAGCAGTATTTAAATTTTCGCCAGTCAGACCGGCTCAGCCAACTTTGGCCTGCGCCCCAACCTTGGACCTTGGCCATCCTTAACAGGTCAGATGGAGAGCGGCCACTACCTTTCTGATGGCTGACAGCTTATTGCAGGTTTTCCAGGCGTTAACAGTATCTTCAACGATCAGGATTATTCCCTGATCAGCGACCTGCCTCCTGAGTCCATCAGGAACCCTCATGCAGCCCGCATATCCGGTACCTACGATCAGTATATCTGGCCTCGATTCCAGCGCATCCTCGATATCTTCAAGACTGAGCACGTGCCCCTCTTTTCGCCACCAGGGGGAAATGACCCTGTCAGGAAATATTTTGAGATCCGAATCATAACGGACCCCATCAATGACGATGGAACCAAAAGTATAATCCTCAATGGTCATATCCCGTTGTTCCTCCCCTTCCTTCCCCTGAAACTGTCCCCCTGTATCCCCCTGAAATCATCGAATCCAGGGATATGATAATGATTAGATCGGAGGGAACAGGAACGACAGAGGAGTAAAAATCGGAGGAATGAATAAAGGAGAGGCTGCCGGAGGTAACAGTGCAGGTGTTGTCAGCGGTACAGTCGCTGTCAGGGTTGGAGCGACGGCGGTTGGGGCCGCAATCCCCGGAATGGGTGTTATCGGTACAGGAATGGTCACAGGTGCAGTCACTGCTGTCGGCACCGTGACCACCTGAGTAGGAGCCGACACCGATATGGCCGGAGCTATCAGAGAAAGGTCAAAATTGCCTGCATCACCTTTGGAATAAAGCTGATCATAGAGCACATACCGCCCGGTGATATTCTCCGGGTCAACTAAAGTGCAATCCAGTTTCAGTGACCATTCTTTCAAAAGTAAATCAATATATGTTCCGGTGAGGACAAAGGTGGAGTCTACCGGATCGAATGTACCTGACACATCGACCGGGCCGGTAAGGTATCTGTTGAGCAGCAGCGTGCAGCTTCCCGATAGCTCACGGGTAACGGGAGCTTCAACCAGATCAAGAGTCATTTTGCCGGTTGAAGATGTCTTGACCAGGCTGAACCATGTTCCCTCCCATGAACCTGCCTGCTCGGCTGCAATAAATGACCTGACAACCCGCTTCCCCTGCTGTTTGCCAGCCGTATTCAGGGGAAGCTCGGCAGACGGATTCGGAGCGGCAGCCGAAATAGTTGATGACTGGCTGCTCATCAGTCCGGCCCAAGGGCCAAAGGCCAGTAAATAGGCAAGACTTACAGGATCATAGAAGCCGCCATAACCATAGATTCCAATCCCTCCCAGGCCTAAAAAGCCGAATGCGCCGAGTGCACCCAATCCGCTCAACCCGTTCAATCCGATGCCCCCATAGGGACTGCCGAGAATTCCCAGGGCATAGGGGGACGCCCCGCCAAAACCGAGAGGTCCAAACAGCAACCCTCCCTGCTGGCCATACCATCCTCCCAAGCCCAGGCCCACTCCCCCAAGACTGGAAAAACCTAAAGGATAGGAGCCGCCACTGCCAAACAGGCTGTAAAAGGCGTATGAATCCGGAGAGCCGTTCAAGAAAAAAAACGAGAACAGAAAAACGGTGAGCAGCAGAGAAAAGTGAGCTGTAGTGATCCATTTCTTGACGGCCGCAGAAGCCATGTAGTATTCCCCCCTCAATAGTCCTGAAAAAGCAAAGCCGGATCCTTCGAGCCTTCTCGTACGTATTTCCCGATCCTGGTGCCTGTTTGCAGACTTTTCACAAAACCGATCCCGGCCTGATGCCTATCCATGAGATCCCCAAGGAGATTGGCTATTTGCCATATTTTCTCCTTCCCCTCTGGATATACTCCTGGCACCATATCGGGCTCAAGAGCAGCAAACAGCATGCCAGGCAGAAGAGGGTACGGTAAACGATGATTAAGCCAAAATTTCACCTGGTAACTATTACCAAGGACGATAAATGTTATGACAAAATGAGTAAAATTTTCCTTTGTTCTATCGTTTTTTCAAGCTTGACAATCAGAATCAACTGAGGTAATACTTAAAAGTTTTCAGAGAATTAGAGTCATCGGTCTACAGGAAAGAGCACACCTCAGGAATTCACAGTCTGGATCACGCATACCACATTTTTTATAAGGGATGGGGGCTTAGTATGAGGAGAGAATCAACAATCAAATCAAAAAAGGAAAAGTCATCAGCAGCCGCAGCACCAAAAACCAAAAAACTATCGCGCACTCACAAGCCAGAGGACATGACCGTGGAGCAATGGCAGGTGGAACTGCGCCGGCAGTTCGGCCGTGAGCAGAACTTTCTGATGGAAAACATCGGGGATCACCCGGTCTTTTCGGATTTCGCCATTACCAATCCTGCTACCCGAAAAACCTATCGCGTGGTGATCAGGGGCGATCGGATCGGATTGAACTATTGCTCCTGCCCTGACTTCAGTGTAAATACCCTGGGTACCTGTAAGCATATCGAGTTCACGCTGGCGATGCTGGAAAAAGACGAGCAGGCCGTGCAGATGCTTCGGGCGGGCTATGTTCCGCCATTCTCGGAAATCCGCCTCCAGTATGGTGCCCGGCGCAGAGTACTGTTCTTATCGGGTAAGGAGTCTCCCCGGGAACTGGCGCAGCTCGCTGATCGATACTTTGACCATGAAGGCTTTTTACATGACGATGCCTTCATCCGCTTCGATGCTTTTCTCGAAGAAGCCAGACGGTTCGATCCGGAGCTTCGCTGCTATGACGATGCGCTGGCTCTTGTCGCTGAAAAGCGGGATGCCGAGCACCGCCGCGCTGTCGTTCATCAGCGCTACCTCACCAACGGAGGTGAAGAGCGGATGAACACGCTTTTGAAAGTAGCCTTATATCCCTATCAGCGCGAGGGCGCCCTGTTTGCCGCCCAGGCTGGCCGGGCCCTGATTGCCGACGATATGGGACTTGGCAAAACCATCCAGGCTATTGCCGCCGCTGAAATCATGGCCAGGGAATTCGGTGTGGAAAAGGCTCTCATTGTCTGCCCGACCTCGCTGAAATATCAATGGAA
The DNA here is from genome assembly GCA_040755755.1 of bacterium. NCBI lineage: Bacteria > bacterium. The sequence goes on from JBFLZW010000029.1 coordinate 17,060, forward strand.
ATACGAGATAGAAAAATTTTGCGACCGATCCGCCCTCGTGATCGAGGGACTGTTACCTGCCCGGCGCAAGCTGTACCAGGCGGAGGCTTTCTTCAAAATCATCAACTATGAGATGCTCTCACGGGATCTGGAGATCATCATGGCCCTGTCGCCGGACCTCATCATCCTCGACGAGGCTCAGCGGATTAAAAACTGGAAAACGAGGACCGCGCAATGCGCCAAGCAGATCCAATCCGATTACGCCATCGTTTTGACCGGAACACCGCTGGAGAACCGCCTCGAAGAGCTTCATTCCATTGTCGAATTTGTCGATCGCTATAAGCTTGGCCCCTTATTCCGCTTTTTAGCCAATCATCAGATTACCGATCAGCAAACAGGCAGGGCCGTAGGGTACCAGAATCTCAAATCGATCGGTGAAACCCTGGCCCCTATCCTGCTGCGGCGAACCAAGAAAGAGGTACTTCAGCAGCTCCCCGAACGAATGGACAAAAACTTTTTTGTACCCATGACCCAAAAGCAGCGGGAGTATCATGACGAAAATCGCGACATCGTGGCCAGAATCGTAGCCAAGTGGAGAAGGTATAAATTCCTCTCGGAAGCCGATCAGAGGAGACTCATGGTCGCACTGCAATACATGCGCATGGCCTGCGATAACACCTACCTCATTGACCAGGAGACCTGTCATGGTCCAAAGCTGGATGAGCTCCTGACTCTCCTTCAGGAGATCTTCGAGCAGACGGAAGCCAAGGTGGTAATTTTCAGCCAATGGCAGAGGATGAACGATCTTGTGGCCCAGATGCTGAACAAAAACAGCATCCCGTTTGTCTATCTTCATGGCGGCGTGCCCGGCGCAAAACGCAAGGATCTGATCAGTGCCTTTCGTGACGACTCTGCCATCCGGGCCTTTCTTTCCACCGATGCCGGCGGCACCGGCCTGAATCTCCAGGCTGCCTCGACCATCATCAACATGGATTTGCCCTGGAACCCGGCAGTCCTGGAGCAGCGGATCGGCCGTGTCCACAGGATCGGCCAGCACCGGCCTGTGCAGGTCGTCAACTTTGTTTCGGAAGGCACCATCGAGCATGGGATGCTCGATGTTCTTACCTTTAAAAAATCTGTCCTGGCCGGTGTGCTCGATGGTGGTGAGGATACTGTCTTCATGGGCGGAACACGGCTGAATAAATTCATGGAGAGCGTGGAGGTCGTATCCCAGAGTATTCCTGAGACTGCCTGCCAGCCGCCTGAACTGCCGGAACCACCGTCATCAGCACTATCATCCACCAGTGCCGGGGAGGAAAAAGCGGCTGAAAAGGATAAGCAGCAGAGAGCAGCAAAGCCAAGGGCAGATTTGGAGCCGCTTCTTGAGGCCGGGGCAGCCTTCCTGAAAGAGCTGGGGACATTGGCAACCAAGAGTCGCGAGCAGGGGAAATCCCCCCTGGCTTCCTTCTTCGACACGGATGAAAAAACCGGCAAACCCTGCCTGAAAATCCCCATGCCCGATCCAAAAGTCGTTGAAGGAGTGATCAGCGCTCTGGGACCATTATTCAATATGTTTTCGGGGAACCGGTGATAGAGAGACATTAAAAAGACAAAAGACAAAGGACACCACAGAGACACAGAGGCACAGAGAGGTACACAGAGAAAAGCATAGGAGTTGGAGTGGGGGAGAGTGAGAAAGATGTAGTTTAACATCCGTTACCTTCCGAAACCCAAAGATGCGGACCAGACCTCGTAATTCCGTTCCCGTTCCTTTTCTTCCTCGCGGTAAAAGACAATGAAGGTCATGACATGCCAGCCGATGAACGAGCAGCTTTCACCATCGAATGCCGTAGCTTCAAAGACTTTGCGCCAGGTACCGCTGTTGAAGTAAACTCTTTCCACGGCAAGACCGGGCGTCAGAGAGGTAATGTCCAGGGGAATCTGAGCCGCACGGTGGGTATGTCCGTAGACCACGTAATTAACCTCGTTGTTCTTCAGTGATGCCTCGCTGTAGGCATATTTTCTATAGCTGTCAGGCTGCTGAGACAGGAACTGGATAAGGTGACCGCTGAAAATTTCCTTGAGTTTGCTGAAGGAGAAACCGGAGGACAATTTCATGCCCATTTCCAGGAGGTCGGTTATATCCGGACCGAGACGGTCATGCTCCTTCACAAATCTGATCTTGAAAAACCTGTCAACCAGGCTGTTCCAGATTTCATGCACGCTCTTTTCGGTCCCGGGCCGCTGCCTGCAAATACCCTGTATCCAGGCAGGAATATCGAACAAGGGCCGGACATTATCGATCTCTTTCAGCCGGTTGATCAGGTCAGTATCACGGCCAAGGAAAGAATCGTTTTTCACCTCCTGCGGAAAGCGGGTTAAAAGATCAATAACAATGGCATCACCGAGCGAGGATGCATCCCTGTCCTTTTCATAGTTGAACTGGTCATAGCAGTCACCATGACGGGCCATGACCTTGTAATCTTCGATGACCCGCTCGTAGGGGAACCGGTTGCGGGTATAGAATTGAGGGTCTGATATCCGCATCCCCAGAAAATCCGCTACCTTTTGCCTGACTGATGGGTATCTGTTGATGAGCCAGTCATGATTGCCGATCAGGTAGGAGATCCGGACATCAACATCCATGCAGTGGTCCTGGAATTCCTTCAGGTAACCTGCGACCTCGATATTCCGCGGATGGCTGATGATTTTATCGACAATCGCCTCGGTATACCGCTGCAAGTTCCAGCCGCTGCGATCAGTATCCGTAGATGCTGACCAGGGCCTCACCGGACGGGTGAGCCCTTCGTTTTCCGGACGCAGCCAGAAATCCGACCGGATCAGGTCGAATATATCCCCCAAAAGGACGATTTCTATCTCCTTGATATTGGATTTGCGGGGATCTCCGACAATATTCTTTAAGGACTGGCAGAACTTGTTAAAGGCCCTCGGATCGATGGTCGTTCCGGATGAGCCGTCGGTAAGATGGATATCACTTAAAAATACCAGCATGGTTGTAACCTCCTTTTTTACTTTACCCCAACAGCAATGGTCGATAGGCCATGCCAGGGCAGAATGGCATTGATTTTGCCCAGCACGCACTGAAACGTGTTCAGAATCTTGATTTGGACTGGTGAGAAGCTTTTCCTTTTTAATATCTTGCCGTTCAGGACCCAGGCAGGGACGCCGATGCGGTTAAAGGATGTGACGAGTGCGGTCAGGCCAAAGCCCGCCCTGGTCATGACCTCCTGCAACCGGCTGTCCGAGTACCGGCGATAATGGCCCAGCACTTCGTCAAAGCTTGAAAAGAGCCGGTCTCCGTAAGGGACCAGAACAATGGCCCGGCCACCAGGTTTCAGCGCCTGGTAAATATTCCTCAATCCTGCCAGATCATCCTCGATATGCTCAAGAACATTGAGGCAGATGACCGTATCGAACTGGCCGCGGAAGGGGACAAAGTCCTCCTCCCTGGTCAGGTCGATGGTTTTGACCTCCATATAGGGTTTATACAGGCAGTAGTTTTGGAGATAGTCAAGGTAGTTCAGGTTGATATCGCTGACCACATACCGATGCCGGGGAATGAGGTGGCTGGTCAGATTACCCAGGCCTGCACCGATCTCCAGGACATGATCTCCGACATAGGGCCGGATGGTATCCGCCATCCAGCGGCAGAAATTCGGGGCATGCGCCAGGCTGTTCAGAATGGCCGATCCGTATTCATCCTTCTGGTAAATATCGTCGATAAGCCAGAATTTAATCAGGGTATACAGTGCAGTTACCCCGTCCCTCCAGCCGATTTTCTTCCCCTCCTCCTTCGTCCTGCCAGCATAGGAAATGGGCACCTCGAAGATCACCGCCCTTCGCTTGGCCAGTTTGACTGACAGCTCAGGTTCGAGATCGAAGCCATTGCTGCGAATGGGAATCGATTTGAGCAGCCGGGTCCTGACTGCCTTATAGCAGGTCTCGATATCGGAGTAGTTGACGTCGGTGATCAGATCAGCCAGAAAGGTCAGAAAGCGATTGATCAGGGCATGCCGGAAGTAGAGAAGCCGGCAGAAATCACCCACCAGAAAGCGAGAACCAAAGACTGCATCGGCATGCTCCCTGATGAAGGGAATGATCAGTTTTTCATAGTCAGCGGGGTTGTATTCGAGGTCGGCATCCTGGATGATGCAGATATCCTTGGAAGCTCTGGAAAGAGCGGTGCGTATGGCCTCCCCCTTGCCCCGATTGGTTGTCTGCTCGATCAGGATAATCTCAGGGTGCTGTGCGGCCAGCTCCCGCACAATCGTGCGGCTGCCATCGGTCGAGCCGTCATCGACCACGATGACCTCGATCCCGGAAATAAAGGCACTCCTGACAGCCAGGACCCTCCTGAGACATTCCCCAACCGTATAAGCTTCGTTGTAAACAGGCATCAGGACTGACAGCGAAACAGTCGGATTCATGATCCGCCCCTCATTATGACAATCGCTCTTATAGGATAAATGGCACACATCCAATGGCACGTATTAAAGAACAATCTTCCCGCAGAGACGCAGAGGCGCAGAGAACGACCGAAGAATGATATTCTCTGCGCCTCTGCGTCTCTGCGGGAGAAATAACAAGAAATAACAGCACTGTCGGGTCGTCGTTCCCATAAGAGCGATGACAATCGCCGATTCCACACCATAACGATTCCATTTCCATCACCGGGATTTTTTCTCCGGCAGCCCGCTAGCGGTACACCGGATAAATAATCCCTATCAGGCTGTAGAGGTTCAATCCGATCAGAAGCACCAGGAAAGCATAGGTTACAAGCTCCTGCCGCACCCTGAGCAGCCGGGAGATACTGTTGAGCCCGCTGCTGACACCCATCGCCATGAAGATGCACAATGGGGCCATCACCGGAAAGATCAGTCTGCCCTGGGCTGCAATAAAGTTCCAGTTCAGGATAACGAGGTTGGTCACAGCCAGCAGTATGGCCGCAAGGAAAAGCTCAAGGCAAACCGTGACCCGTATTTCCCTCTCCCTCCAGAGCTTTCTTCGGATGCCGCTGGCCAGGAAAAACGCAACTCCAGCCAGGCCTGCCAGACTGATCAGGCCATAAATACCATATATCCACAAGGGAAGCTTGATAGTCAGCCAGTCGAACTGCCCCCAGAAAGAAGTAAACAGCATGGGAGCGAAGGCCCGGGTGAGAAACTGGGTCCTGATCCGGGCAGGCATGACCAGATCGGGGTTTTGTATGGCCTGAAGCTTCCAGCCCAGCGGATCATCGACCCCGAAAAGGGAAACTCCCCGTACAAAATACCAGCCGGAAATTATGGCCATAGGAATCAGGAGCAGGGCCAGATTCCGGATCACCCTGACAAGTTTCCGGCTCGGGTCGGAGGCTATCGTCTGGTAGATCACCCCGATGATGGATATCACCACCAGGAAGGAAATATTCACTTTGCTGATCAGCCCCAGCCCGATGGCTGCTCCAAGGGCTGTCAGCCTCCGCGGGTTATCGCGCTCTGACAGAACCAGCCCGGTCAAAAGATACAAAGAGATGGCCGAGAACATCGTCACCAGATTGTCGTTGTTCAATGCGCCGCTCAGGAAGGTGAATTGAGGATTAAAGGCGCACAGGCAGGCAGACAGAAGGGCAATGCTCTTGTGGTCGGGGAAGAGTATCTCAGCGGTTTTCAGAATAAACAGGACAGTCAGGGCACCGATGAGGACGGATATCAATCTCAGCAGGTGAATCACCCTGATCGAGCCGGAGAAGGGAAACCGGTCCTGGCTGGTGGTCAAAAACATGTTTCTTTCCCTGCCCCCCTTGCCCCATTTGATGTAGCCGGGATTGAGCGGCGGGTAAATCCGCTCACTGAATCCGGCCTCTGGATAGTAATAGAACTGCGCCAGGTCCTGCTCGTTATGGATGCCGATATCAGAAGCCCTGTTCCCGGACAGGAGCCCCAGAGCGCCAGCTCCGATCAGGTAGTAAAGGGGCGGGTTAAATCCTTCGGTGGTAATCGAAAGATCCTTGACTGTCTGGTTGGGCAGTTTTTTCTGCATGGCCAGGAAGCGGATATATTCAAAATGGAAGGGCTCATCCGGTGCATTGAATATTGGAACAACCAGACTATAGGCCAGCGCGAGAAGAATAAAAAGCATGATGATCAGTGACACGTTCAATAACCTTCGGCTCATCAGACCCGATACTCCTTACCTGCGTTTGATGTAATTCCCCCCTAACCCCCTCAACATTGAGAAAACTCTATGACCGGCCAGGAAAAATTTTCCTCCACCACGGACGTCGTCGTATCTTTTTCACCTGAGCCTCAAGATCCTGAATCCGCTTCTTCTGTTCGATCAGTTCCCTTTCCCTGGATTCCAGATGTATTCTGGCCCGGGACAGCTCTCTTTCCCTGGCCGCGAGGTTATCTCTGGCTGTGGATAATGCCAGGGCGTTAATAGCCAGATCATCTCTCGCTCTGGCCAATTCCCGGTCCTTATGCTCCAGACTTTCCGGGGTGGAACTGCCGGCAATCCGCTCCATCTCCAGGCGGTCCAGCCGGTTCGACAAGGATTTGATCTTAAAATCCAGTTGGTAATCCCGCCTGCTCTTGACCGGAGTCAGCTTTCTGCGCAGGAAAATAATCTCATCACTCACGGTTGTCAGCTCACTGGCCAGCAGATCCAGCTTCCCTTCATGAGCAATAAGCTGGTTTAAGGCCGAAGACAGCCGCTTGAGGCTTTCCACTTCAGCTTCCAATTCGTGGAGGAGCTTTACTATATCATGGTCAGTCATTTGGCCTGCTTTTCAACCTCAATCATCATTATGCAATTGCGCTTCCTTCCCCGCCCCTGCGCCGCAGCTTCAGCATCCCGTTAACAGGTAAGTCCATATCTGATAGAAAACGATACCAGACAGGTAACGACATAACTTTTAACAAAGGACTGCCTGGTTACGATAAATGCAAATCTCCTGCCACGATTTCCTCTGGTTTTGTTGTTATTTTTCTTTCGGTCTCGATAGTTGAACATCCGGTTATAATATCAATACCAAAGTACTATGGATCACCAAAATCTGTCAAGATAAAATCAACATTTTAAATTTTATGGAAAGTTATTCAATATCCTCATTAAGCAGAGAATCGACGATTGTCTTTTATCGAGATTGAAAAATAAATTTGACTTTACTGAAACATAGTCTTACGATGAGCGAGGGAGAAAAACGCTACCCTGGGCTCTCAGTGTTTTATGGAACACGCACATTACGAAATATTGTCTGATGATGGGACATTTTATGGAGAAATACCGGAATGCCCAGGGGTTTATGCAAACTCTGAAACATTAGAAGGATGTAGAGATGAACTGGAAGAAGTTTTAGAGGAGTGGATATTATTTAGAGTATACAAGAATCTTCCAATTCCTGTAATTGAAGGAGTGGAAATCAAGATCAGGAAAGAGGCTGCTGCCTGATGCCTATGTAATCAGACTCTCAGTTCTGAAGGCCCTGGGAGAGGATGACAATCCCGCCCACTGGAAGACCTGGACTTCTCCGGTGTTTACTATCATGCGCCCATAGGCTTCTCCGATGTCAATCGAGCAGCAGGGGGGAGCCTCGCGGTTCCTCCCTCTCGCATACTACCGGGCACCTGCCCTGTACCGCGAAGGAGCAGGGATCATCAGGATTTTATTTTGGGGTCACGATCAATTTTGGTCCCAGGGAAGGATTCTCCTGGAACGAAGAACTGCAGAACTCGTTCACTCCATCGCCATTCTGAGTCAGGCGGAGCTGGATGCCGTAATTGGGGCAGACTCCTGCCTTCCATTTGCGATAGAGCGGAGTGATATCAATTGCAATCCAGGAATGAGCAGCAGGAGCAGGGATGCAGCCTATTTTCATGGAGGCGGGCTTGCTGAACCATCCGGTGTTTTCATTCCAGGGTGAAGTGATCATATCTAAATACATTGAGGTTAGATATCCAGTTTTACTGCCGCCGTTACCATTATTATCGCCATTACCGCTTTTTTTACTATTACCGTTACTATTTCCATTACTGCTACTGCTTCCTCCACTGCTGTTTTCCTTACCAGTGCATTTTCTATCACCATTACTAATACTGGTGCCATTCGGATTGGTCGTATGGAAGCAATAGAGATACATGACAGCGGAGGATACCTCCTGGGGAAGCTCTTCGATATTGAATCTGATGAGAGTATAAGAGCGGTTCTCGCCTAATTTCCCGACCTTCAGTTTGGAATCTCTCTCTTCGTTATTGTCATACTGATTGGAAATCCAGATATCCTGGACATCGGTCAGGCCCGATACGACAATCTCAGCCGGAGGATCATCATCGGCAGGTGGATCCTGGATATCGTCACCGGGCAAATCGGAACCGGGAGCGTCGGAAGAACCGGAAAAATCGGGGAATTGCCCGCTTGGCAGATTACAGGTTATGGTCGTTGAGCCGCCACTCCCGTAAACGGTCAAAGTCAAAACCCCCTCGCTAGAAGGGCTATAGCCCAGCATGACAGCCGGATTGGAGGATCCGTTTTTAAACTCCAGCCCGCCATCGAAGGACCATTGATACTTTAATCCTTCATTTGCAGCAGCATCCGCCTGGGTACTCGTACTTGACCGTGCACTTGAACCTGCCTGCGCCCCGGTATCCACTATGGCTGTCCAGATGATGTCTGTTCCCGACCGCTTTGCTTTTAAGGAGGTAACGACCGGGGCAAAGCTGAGATAGAGTTGCGGATCGACCGGTGTTCCTGGCTCTACTCCGCTATCCCCATTCTCTTCGCCGGTATCTCCATCCTCCGGGTTGCTCACTGTTATCTTAAATTCTGTTTCTGCCGTGTTGTTTTGTTCATTTGTTACAGCGATGGTGTAATAATAATCTCCTGTCCTGCCGGGTGCCCGATAGTCAATTTCGATTACCCCGCTACCATCAGCCTGTACGGTAATCGTTCCGGAACAGGGATCAAAGGTTTCCTCCTCTCTGCATTTGCGCTCGGAATTTTTCCCTTCGAGGAGTCGATATGATATTGTCTGGCCAGCATTGCCTCCCACTAAAACCGTTATTTTCGCTGTCTGTGATATTGCCAGGGGAGGTTGTGGCGTGATCTGTATCTGGCTGATTTTGGGGAGCAGGAATGCACCATCATAAATCGGTGACAGAGAAATGCTGACAAGGTCATTGTTGCCGGTCAAAATTTGATCCGTGCTGCCCTGGAAGATTTCAGTCCCCGAACTGTCATAAGCCCGCACGAGAAAGGTCAATGGTGGTCCTATGGGTAAATCGCTCAACGTTCCTGTCCAGGCACCGTCAATTTTTACCAATGCCTGATCTTGTATGAGGCAGGTTGAACCTTCTTTCACCTCGAGGATAACTTTTGTTACTTCGGCACCCTGCTCCTGTTCCTTCGCCCGGGAGGCAAAGCTATCTTCGGGAAAACTGACGACAACATCCGCCGAAGTTTTTGAAAAGGCGTTTATTCCTTTTCCTGTCGGATCACCGCTGCTGCCTGAGTTCCCTTCTCTACCACAGCCGGAAATGAAAAGACTGAGTAAAGCTACCATTAACAATAATTTTTTCATAGCCTTATCCTTTTATTTATGGGTATGGGGCAATATATTATACTGTAAACGGCTTAAATCAGTATAATTGGGTAAAGAACAGGGATGTAGAGTAAAAATAAATTTAAAATTTCCTGCCTGGTTTTGTTTTAGAGATTTAGCTTAGTATATTCGGCAAAAATTTTACCGAGAGCTACAAATAAAAAACAAAGACAAAGAACACCACAGGCACAGGGACAAAGATACCCGGAGAGGAATAGATAAATATATCGGTTAGTAGCCTTAAGTTAATAACATTGCCCTTGAGGGGGAAGCGGGGTGGGGGTGATGTATTATGCCCATTCCTCTATTACCACAGAAAAGTCTCGTTGTAATACTAAGAGTAGGTATTTTCAACCCGGCAGCTAAAATATTCAGCCTATATTGACAAAGATCGTATTAGTTGAATATACTAAAATAAGCGTGAAAGCATAATTTCCGCTGCAGGTTTGTATTAGCTCTCTTTACTTTCGAGTAAGCATTTGAAGCCGGAAAACTTCATGGCAACCTTTTTTCAGCAATTGATTTTTAGCTTAACAGGTCAATGATTTCAAAAATTCTGAGCGGTGCCATTTTAGGCATAGATGCTTATGCGATCCAGGTGGAAGTAGATCTTTCCAAAGGGCTTCCCATTCTAACTACAGTAGGGCTACCGGATGCTGCTGTTAAAGAAAGCAAAGAGAGAGTTAAATCTGCACTGAATAACTCAGGGCTCGCATTTCCCTCCCAGAAAATCACTATTAATCTGGCTCCTGCCGATACACGAAAAGAAGGCACTGTTTATGATCTGCCTATTGCTATAGGTCTTCTCTCTGCTCAAGGAATGATTCCTGCAAAGATCCTTGACCAATATCTGATAGCAGGAGAGCTTTCCCTTGATGGAGCGGTTCGGCCCATCAGAGGAGCTTTGGCTATGGCAATGTTAGCCAAGCAAATGGGGCTGTATGGATTTGTTCTTCCGGTAGATAACGCCAACGAAGCAGCAGTAGTCAATGGTATTAAAATCTTTCCAGTCAGGTCATTGCTTGAAGCGAATGCTTTCCTGAATGGTCAACTGGAAATCCCTCCTCATAAGATTGATTTGGAACATATCTTCCATTCTGATCATCAGCAAGACTCTGTTGATTTTAGTGACGTCAAAGGTCAGGAGCATGTTAAACGCGCTCTTGAGATTGCCGCTGCCGGCAATCATAATGTAATTCTGATCGGTTCTCCTGGGACTGGCAAAACCATGCTTTCCAAGCGTTTGCCTACCATACTTCCTGATATGACCCTGGAGGAAGCCATTGAGACTACCAAAATACAAAGTATTGCTGGATTAATCAGGAAAGGCCAGGCTCTGGTGGTATCTCGTCCGTTTCGAGCTCCTCATCATACCATCACCAATGCAGGATTGATCGGTGGCGGGAATATTCCCCGTCCAGGCGAAGTATCTTTGGCCCATCATGGTGTCCTGTTTCTGGATGAATTAACAGAGTTTGATCGCCGTACCCTGGAGGTCATGCGCCAGCCTCTTGAAGACGGCACCGTCACGATATCCCGATCTACCATGTCTTTAACCTTTCCAGCACAGTTCTTGCTGATTGGTTCTATGAATTCATGCAAATGTGGCTTCTTGGGGCATCCTGCCAAGCATTGTCGCTGCACTTCATGGGAGATTCGCAAGTATCTCTCCAGTATCTCAGGACCGCTGCTTGATAGAATTGACCTTCATGTCGAGGTGCCTCCGCTGGAATATCATGAATTGAGCGGCCAATCAGCCCAAGGTGAAAGTTCAGCCGAGATCCGCCAAAGGGTCAATTGTGCCAGAAAAATTCAGGAAGCTCGTTACGCCGGAAATGGCATATTCTGCAATGCCCAGCTTAACAGCAAACAGCTCAAGAAATATTGTTCCCTTGACGAAGAATCCTCAAAACTGATAGAAATGGCCATCAATAACCTGGGCTTAAGTGCCAGAGCTTATGATCGTGTTTTGAAAGTTTCCCGCACTATTGCTGATCTTGCCGGTGAGGAGGAGATTCGATCCCATCATGTTGCCGAAGCCATCCAGTATCGGAGTCTGGACCGGGAATACTGGAAATGATTATAGTTTATCCCGTTATTAATGCAGTCCCATTGATCCCAGATTTCACCTTAAAATTGCAGATACTGCTTGACAGTCTGCTGCCATCATGGTACTCAGCCGTCATAAGAGATCGAAAAAAAGTGAATGGCTGTAATAGTGAATGACTGTAATATGGCTACTTGCCTATTCCGGCTGATATATGACTTTTATGTTGAATGTTCATTTCCTGATGTAATCACGAGGAGGAAGAGGTAACTCTGTCTTGCTTATTTGCCTCCAGTCAGCCTTTTCCACCGTACCGAGCACCAGATATTCATGTCCCACAATCTCTGGTTTTGTTTTTTCAAAAGTAGCCCACATGAGGGATTTCACCTCACTTTTCCTGGCAATGATCAGATCGCAGTATGGACAATAGCGGCAAACTTTGTTCAGGATCAGAGGCTGCATGGGTTCAATATGAATGACCAGAGGAAATTTTCGCTGCCTTGTTTTATCATCACACTTCGGACAGCGGGTAAAAGCACAATCCTGGTATGGGTTGAGGAAGAAATAATGCTTTTTCCCTGCGTAGGAATTTGGATCATTTGGAGCCCGCAGCCGATAAATGCTTCTTCTGACTCTTCAATACGGGCAAAGCCAATGGAAACTTCAGAATAGATAATGGGATTGATATATAAGGCATGAGTAAGGCTGTAATGGTAAAGCATTGATTCAGACCACTCAACCCAATGAGGATCATTTTCAAAAATATCCAGGATAACATTCGAATCGACCAGCAGACCGGTCACTCTTCACCTCTGGTCAAGGCCATGATCTCATCCGTTGACATTTTGATTGTAGCCACACCCCGAAAACGCCGGAACCTGTTCTCTCTCATGGTTTCAGGTGCTTTCTTCACCAGATACACCCGCTCATCCTCTTCCAGGAACTCAACCTCGCTATTCGGGGCTATCCCCAGCTTTTCCCTGATATGCTGCGGTATGGTCACCTGGCCTTTGGCTGTAACACGCATGATATGTACCTCCCTGGTATTTTGAAAAATCCTGTGTATAGCCCTGCATCCTCAACTTGAGCCCGTAAAGGCATACTTGTAGCTGTCAGACAATATCTCAAGGAATGTCCACCACTAACGCCCCTCACCCCGACCCTCTCCCCAGAAGGCACAGGTGTTAAGCTAAGGGTTCCCCTATGGCTGGGATAGCCTGTCCCTATTGGGAAGTAGCCTGAAAATCTCCTCCCCCTTGAGGAAGGGAGCCCCTGTGGCAGGGGAGGCCGGGTGGGGGTGATCGTCGTGAAAGCCTTGTCACTAAAGTTCCTCCACCAGGGAGGGGATAGGAAAAGCTGTCTTAGCTTGAATGGCACTTACATAAGCCAAGCTTATAATATAGAGAGGACACAAAGCACACAGGGAAAAAAGATCTCCCGCAGAAGACGCAGAGAACAACCAATCCGGCAAGGTCCTGATGAAAGTCGGGATA